>VENG01000021.1 GCA_009711705.1 Bacillota bacterium | reverse complement strand
TTTTTTAACGGTTTCGGAAAGACCGATTTTGTGATCAAATTCCTTGTACAATAACAAGCCTGCGTCTGAGGTTAGGTTGCCACCGGCAAAATTTAATTTCATTCGGGAGTTGAAGTTCATGCTGTAACCCTGTACACTATTCATGAAGAGCCCTCCTTGGTATGGTTTGGTTTTGTCGCCTTTTAACTTTACCAAAGTTTGGGCTCTTTTTCTATATTTGTAGCTTCACTAAATGGGTGATTTGTGATTTTTTTAAAAAACCTTGATGTGCTTGCTTTATAAGGTTTTTAAAATTGTGTCATGAATATTTCAGGTGGATTTATTTAAAGAAGTCTTGCAAACACTTTTGGAAGAGAAGCCGCTTGCGGAGAAGCAACGCGACCATGCGCTTATGGGGAATTATACCGGCTTTCGGGAGTACCATATTCTCCCGGATTGGCTCCTAATCTATCAGATCGACAGGGGGACGCTCCTTTTGGTAACATCCCGTACCGGGACACACTCCGATCTGTTCAAAAAGTAGAAAACGACACAAGGTTATATTTCGTGGCCTTGTGTTTTTGTCTGTCGTATTTAATTGGATAATCAAGAGCTCATTGCTACCATGACCGGGTCCTTGGCATATTCTACCATCCCGGCAAGTTTATTCATATTTCTCTGCAGGACAAGTCCCTGTCACCTTGTCTTGCTATTTGTCCTACCAAGTCCCTCTTCCCAGCATGCCGATGGGCGGGTTGCCCGGCTTAGTAGGGTTATGGTGTTTATGCCTTCCGGCAGGGTAACCAAATTCAAAACCTCGGAAGTAATGAAAGTTACCCCGGGGTTTCTTTCTGGTAGAACAATTCACGGTTGTTAGCCGGGAATAAAGTAACTACGTAACCATAATATGGTATAATACTATCAATCGGAAGGTGATTAGCTATGCTACCGGAGAACTTATACAAGCTTTTTTGGAAATATGATGCCCGGACTTGATAAAGATGCTAATTGGTATCAGCTTATTGAACGGATTCTGGAATACGGGGATCTTAGGCAAACCGTTGGGTATATCGTTCATACACTCAAGAACAGATATCAGTAGTGGTGAAAAGCAGCTCGCCAGATTTCCCAAAAGACTGCTCTCCTATGGCAAAACATATTAGGGATATCAGAGGAGAAAATGTTATGTTTGAAGACATCATGTCGGCGGAACGACATTCCTTTCTTGAGCAATTGACCCAGTTGGGTTTGCTTAAAGACTTTTATCTTGCCGGTGGGACGGCAGCCGCGCTGTATTTAGGTCACCGTTGGTCAGAAGGCTTGGATTTTTTGACGGGACATAAGTTTGACTCTTTTCAACTTGCCAAAAAATTAGCGCAATATGTAACCTTTTAGTAACCTTTTTTAATCCTTCCATAACCCTTTTTTTCTCTAAAGGATTTATACTGTAAGGTAACTTCTGGTACCGGGAAGTCAGTAAAAAAAATTGGAGTTAAGAGGGGGATATATATGAACTGGAAACTATTGATGTCAGGGTTACTGCTGTCAGGGGGCTTGTTAATCAGCGGCTGTTCCATGCTGCCGTCACCGGGGAGTATGATTACGGCACCCCGGCCGGCCGGTGCGCAAACCCAGGATAACGTTCCACTAAAAACGGTGGTGCAAGAGTCTCTGCCACCTGGAGCCAAGTTGGAAACACCGAATAATCCCGATGGGGCGAAGGCCATCCAGCAACAGGACATTGATGGCGATGGTGAGGACGAACTGCTAGCCACCTATCTCGTAGGGCAAAACCCCGGCGAATTGGGAGCAATTCTTTTAAAGAAAAAACAAAACAACTGGGAAAAAGTCTGGGAACTAAACGAGGCATTAGGATATGCCCTGGACCATGCCGGCTTTGTCGATATTACCGGGGACGGTCGGCCGGAACTGCTGCTGGGTTGGGCAATGGACCCTACAAATGCGAATGGCGTGGAACACAATGGCCTGGACATCTTCACCTGGCAGGGTAACGAGTCAGGTGCCGGGGGTGGTGTGGCTTTTGACGCCGGTGGGAATGAGATTAGAAGTGCGCAATGGCAAGGTACCCTGACACTTATGGAAGAGGCCAGCATTGGTTATCAGAAAATGGATGTCCTCAATCCACCTAACCAGGAGGATACCGGCAAACAGGCAGCCCTGGCCCTGTGGTACCACCTTGATTCTCGCGGAGAAGAAGTCTATAATTCTGATTCCGGAACAGAAGAACACTATTATCCCGATTGTACAGTATTCCGCTGGGAAAAGTTCGGCTCGGATACAGGATGGGCGCCTGCCGAAGACCTTTATCCCGAGTATTTTAAGAATGTCGTCGCTTTCTACCAGGAGAACGTTAAAGAAATGCCCGAAGATCCACATTACTGGTCTTCCCTGGCCAACGCCCAGGTGGGGGCCAATCTACCCGAAGACGCCCTGAAATCCATCTCTAAGGGCGAAGCTATAAAATCCGACGATCTTAAAAACTCACACTGGCTTGTAGTAAAGGGAGAAGCCCTGAACAAGTTGGGTAGATATGAGGAGGCCAGATCAACCTTAACCAATGCGATCGAAGTATTGGAGGGGGAAAACGGGTATGGCAATGGCATGGCCTACTTTAATTTGGGGCAAAGCTATGCGGGCTTAAAGGAGACTGACAAGGCTAAAGCTGCTTACGAAAAAGCATTGGAAATTATTAAACAATTCGAAAAACGACACAACTATTCCGGTTATTCACAGCAGCCTATGGTGCAACGCGCTTTAGAAAAGTTATAGATTGTCACAAATAATCATCCGGGAGTTTATCTTTGCACAGCCTATAAAATCCCACCTGAACTAAGTCTTCTTTATTAAATAGCTGGTTGCTATTGCAAATTATAGTTGGGGAAACCTTGTGTTAAAAACAGTTTTCTTTTAACACAGGTTTCCTGTTTTCGAGTATATTCGATAAACATAAAATCCCAAATGCCAATAGCAGGATGTAATGTAAATATAAACAAACAGGCTACAAGTTCACTGGCTGCTTCAGGCTTAGAAGAACGGGGATTTAAATCAATAATGGGCTTGATGCCGTAATGCATATTTAAAAGATAAAATGCATTAGTATCATAAGCAGAATCCAAAGCAGCAGAATAAAAGTTAATTTCCGGATATAAATCAACAAGTTCTTTAAGTTCATAAACACCCGTTACAGAGTCATGACGCTCACCAGTAACACATTTTATATGGATAGGCAAACTGTAAAACG
>VENG01000020.1:94746-108867 GCA_009711705.1 Bacillota bacterium | reverse complement strand
AGAATGTGCTATTGTGCAAATGGCTATTATCAATTACCGGATTTATGTGCAAGATTATCATGGTTGGCAGACATTCTATGCCGGTTGTTTGTGAAAAACGGATGCCGTTTTAATTTGCAAAATCACAGTATATATTGTCAACAATCAATGACATTACCGAGCGTAAGCAGTTGGAAAGGAAAATGGCCTGGCTGGAAAGGCTTAACTTAATCGGCGAAATGGCTGCCGGTATTGCACATGAAATAAGGAATCCCATGACCACTGTGCGTGGTTTTTTGCAGATGCTCAGCACAAAACAGGAATGTTTACCTTATCATAGTTATTTCAAGCTTATGATCGACGAGTTGGACAGGGCAAATAGCATTATAACTGAATTTTTAACACTGGCTAAGAATAAGCCGGTGGATCTGAAAAAAGTTAATTTAAATTCCATTATTACTGCTCTGTATCCCCTTATATATGCAGATGCCATGGCCTCGGAAAATTATATTGAAACTGACCTAAACGGTATCTCCAACTTATTTCTCGATGAAAAAGAGATTCGCCAGTTGATATTAAATTTGACTCGAAACGGGCTGGAAGCAATGCCTGCGGGCAAATGTCTAACCATTAGGACTTTCATGGACGGAGAAGATATTATTATGTCCGTGCAAGATCAGGGGACAGGAATAGAACCGGGAATATTGGACAAGGTAGGCACCCCTTTCTTTACAACTAAGGACAACGGCACTGGACTGGGGTTAGCTACCTGTTACAGCATTGCCACCAGGCATAAGGCGGTCATAAACCTGGAAACCGGTATAAAAGGGACTACTTTTTTTGTACGTTTTAAAAAGAACCAATAATACCATGAAAATTGGTATTATTGGTTCTTTCAACTTTAGTGTGCCAGCTCCTGGTTTAGGCCAATCAACCGGGGGCTTTTTTCTTTACTATTACCCCTTAACGTTAACGTCCTTCTCTTTGGTTGTTAGGTTGTTCGGCGGAGTTTTATAAGGATTTTCCCTTAAGTTGTCCCCCTTGGCATGTAAGTCCCACAGTCCTATCGGGGACTCTTCTTTAACAAGTTCGGCCAGGAAAGTCTTTTGTTCTTCGCGTTCTTTATGCTCCATTGCTCCACCTCCTGGATATTAATTTTTAGCTGGTGTTATGGATAGAGTCTCTCATAACCATTGCAAGTATGCGTTATGGCACCAATGTTTGTACCTATTCACATTCTGGAAGGTTGTTACATATAATATGCCATAAATTGCCTGCAAATTGTGCGCGAACTTTTTCAATGTTTAAAATATATGGCCTAGACAGGAGGGTTATAGTGAATCTTATCAAAATTAAATCCCAAGTGAGAAAGGATTGGGAATTGGTTTTATTGGGAGGAGTCTTTGTATCCTTGTTGGCGGTTATTGCCCATTACCATTACCTACTTTTCCATACCCTGGTGGAGGGGTTTAGTATTGTTGTAGTGGGCATTATTTATGTTCTGGCAACCAGGACTTATAAATACTCCGGCCATGACTACCTGCTTTTTCTTGGCATAGCATATCCTTTTATAGCCACGGTTGACTTCATGCACGCTGTCACCTATGGCGGTATCTGTGGGGGCATGGGGCCAAACCTGTCCACCCAGTTATGGGTGGCAGCAAGATACATGGAAGCAATTACTCTGTTGGTTGCACCTTTTTTCGTGATCAAAAAACTAAAGCCTCGGTGGCTGGTATGGGGCACTTATTGTGTTACCACAGGTGTACTTTTTCTTATGCTCAGAGCGGGATTATTCCCCGATTGTTATGTAGCGGGCCTTGGCCTTAGCAGGTTTAAGGTGATCAGTGAAATCGTTATTTGCGCAATTATCATGGTCAGCGTGGTACACTTGAAGATTAGAAGCGGTAGGATGAATAATATACTCTTTAAAATAATGGTGTTATCGTCGCTGTTAACCGTATTGGCGGAATTTGCTTTTACTTTGTATAACGATGTGTATGGAGCCATGAACTTTGTGGGCCACTTGTTTAAACTGGGATCTATTGTTTTAGTTTATTGGGGTATTGTATTACGGGGACTTGAATATCCTTTCGATTTAGTTTTTGACAAGATGCAATCAGCGTTGGACATCATGCAGGAGAACTCTTTAAAGGATCCGTTAACCGGCCTTTTTAATCGCCGGGGATTCAGGGAGTTGGCAGGTAAAGAACTTAGCCGTGGTAAAAAGGAAAATTACCAAGTAGAATTTTTATATCTGGATTTGGATAACTTCAAAGAGGTTAATGATAAGCATGGTCACTGGATGGGCGATAAGGTTCTAAAGGAATTTGCGTCGATTATGATGTCTGCAGTAAGCGAGAATGACATTGTGGCAAGGCTGGGTGGCGATGAATTCATTATGGTGATTTCAAGGGCAGGCGAACAGGAAGCGGTAATACTGGATGCTAAAATAAAAGAAGGCTTAAAGCAGAGTGAATTAATAGAGTCACTTAAGCCTTTTACAGTGGGATACAGCTTGGGAAGCGTGTTATGGCTCCCCGGGGATACCAAAGACTTGGAAGAGGTGCTTAACGAAGCTGATTCACTAATGTATGAAAATAAAGAAAAGAAAAAGTACCAATGACCCGGTGGGAATGAGGAAAGTATACCCAAAAGGGGATAGGCACCTTCTTTTGAATTTAAAAAAGGAGCCTATCCCCTTTTTCTTGATTATCCTCTGTAACATCCGTATAAAGTGTACCGTCAGGTTGGAGAGTGGCAAGTGTAACCTTCTTAATGTCGTTAATGCCCCTGTTGTAAAGCTCTCTATAAAGCCAGGCAAAGTCCAAGTTGTGCCGCTTTAAGTTTTTTTCTATTACATTCCCGTCCATGATAATATCAGTGGCTAACCCTTTATATGGTGTAGGTTTACCAATGTCTTTCATTGTGACAGGAAGATTTTGTGATTTCTTAAGGACACTAAGCTGCCCGTGGGGTTCTAAAACTGCAAATTCAACCTCAGAAATATCAAAAATACCTTTTTCACGCAACTGCATCTCCAATTGGCTAAGGTTATACCGGGTTTTTTGCATTTGCTTTTCCAGTATTTTACCATTTTCGATTACTGTCACCGGGTCACCCTCAACCAGTTTGCGCAATGTTATACTCTTTAAATTTAGAAAGGTAAGTCCTAATGTAACAATAGTTAATATTGCAGGGCTTAACAGCACCCATGGTCCCTTCACTTGTTCAACCACAAAGGCACCTGCTATTGTCCCCATGGTGATGCCGATGACAAACTCGGAAAACGTCATTTGGGATAGAAGCTTTTTGCCTAACACGCGTGCCAATATAACCAAAATGACAAAGATTGTTATGGTTTTCCAAAATACATTTACGGCATCATGCATGAATATTCCTTCCCTGAGCTGTTTATAAGTACTTTACTTATTAATCTCCCGATGTTTTAGAGTTAATACGCTAAAGCCCGGCGGTACTGTTCAACCAGATAGTGGATTATAGTAATAATTAGAAAGTGTCTAAATTATTTTACACACTGACTGGTTTATTGATAAAATAGATGACAAATAGTTGTTTCAGCAAACAAACTTGTGTAAACGTTAGTCAAATAATTGGAGAAATTGTCGGAATTGTGACACCGGAATTATTGTAATGAAAGTGCATTAATGTATAAATTTAGTTACCTAATGCGATTTTTGTAAAATTCTGTGCTTTTAGAGACGGGGGGTGGGTCGAATTTTTAAAGAAATTAATTTTCAGACTTAAAAGGGAATGTAAATTGCAAGTATTAGAAACATAGTTCCGGCACGTTGAACCAGTGTAGGGGGTAGAAGAACTTTTTCAAAGGAGGTAATAGAATGAAAAAAATAGGTTCTTCAATTAAAAACATTTCCCAGGTTAAGTATGACGAGAAACCATTAGAATTTTGGGGACCCACACCCGATGAAGCACGTAAGATTATGGTTTCCAAGCCTAAGGGTCTGAAGGACAAGCGGACAACCCTGAAAGATGCTGTTCAAAAGCATATCAAAGATGGAATAAACCTCGGGCTCGGTGGTTTTGTGAATACCCGGGTTCCCGTGGCTGCCGTGCATGAAGTGATAAGGCACGGGGTGAAGGACTTGACTTTATCCATGCAGTCCAACTCCATTTGCGCTGAGCTTTTGGCCGGCGCTATGATTTTAGATCCGGACAGAGTCTCTATCAAACGTGCAGAGTTAGCTTGGTGGGGCTATGAGATTATTGGCATTGCTCCCCTTCTTCGCTATATGACTAGTAATGGTATGATTGAGCTTGATGACTATACAAACTATGGTATGTCTGTTCGTTTCAAAGCCGCAGCCATGGGTATTCCGTTTATTCCGGTAAGAGACCATGGTGGTGCGGATATGGAGCTGATTAACAAAGGTACAATGATGGAATGTCCTTATACGGGCAGAAATGTTTACCTGGTCCCGGCCTGCCATCCTGATGTCTCCCTTATACACGTGACCGCTGCTGATATGTATGGTAATAGCAGGTTAATGGGTGCACAGTGTACTTGCTCAGAATTAGCAATGGCCGGTACGTACAGCATTGTTACAGCGGAAAAGATTATTCCTGATGATAATATAAGAAATTACCCGAACCTGACAGAGATTCCGCACCCGGCTGTAGACTCCTTGGTAGAAGTACCCTTTGGTGCCTATCCCGGTGCTTGCTATGGATTCCACTGGTTTGATATGGATCATATTAAGATGTTCAGGGCAGCTTCTGAAGAATTCCGTAAGACAGGGGACAAGACTAAGCTCAAGCAATACTATGATGAGTATATCTTTGGTTGTGCCAACCATGAAGAGTTTATGGAAAAAATTGATAGTGAAACTATTAAGAAGATTAAAGAGATGGACGGCGGGCAACCAATAATTTTAGACTAGTGGTTATTTGACTAATTTGATTATTAAGGAGGTAACGAAATGGCTGAAGTTACTCCAATGGAAATGATTGCTTATACTGGCTCCAGAGTTTTGCAGGACGAGTCTATTGTGTTTGTTGGAACCGGCCTGCCAATTATTGCGGCGATGCATGCCCAGTATACACATGCTCCTAATCTTTTAATGATATACGAGGCAGGTTCATTGGCACCGATACTGGAAATGGGTATGCCTTTATCGGTAGGGGATACCAGGGCGGCTCGCAAGGCTACTTACCTGAAGGGACTTTGTGGTGTTTTCGAGTTGACACAGAGAGGTTACTCTGATTTTGCCTTTATCGGCGGCGCACAAATTGATATGTATGGAAACATTTGCTCAACCATTCAGGGTGAGGATTACAGGCAGCCTCAGGTTCGCTTCCCCGGCAGTGGTGGAGCAGGCGCTATGGCAGCCAACTGTGAAAAGACAATTGCTATTATGGCTCTGGAAAAAAGGAGATTTGTAAAGCAGTTAGACTTTGTGACCAGTATTGGCTATGGAGACGGTTCGCCGGATTATAGGGATAAAGCAGGAGTAATGGGTTCCGGTCCTTACAGGGTTATAACTAACCAGGCTCTGTTTGGTTTTGACGAGGAAACCAGGAGAATGAAGCTTCTGGAAGTTATGCCAGGGGTGACAACGCAAGAAATCCAAGATCTGGTAGGTTTCGAATTAATTATTCCCTCAGACGTTAAGGAAATGAAATTACCCACAGAAGAAGATTTAACATTATTGAGGGATAAGATTGATGCTGAAGGATACTTCCTGAAGCGGCAAGTTAAAAAGTAGTCCAGTAATAAAGCGAAGGATCCCGGCTACAATAGCCGGGATCCTAAAACCCCGTTAAAATAAACTTTCCCTCTCCACTCTTTCCAACCCTAATTCAGTAATTAAACAAAAGTTAGTCAATCCTATTACCCCGGGTTTTGATAAACGATATTAACTCGTCTATACCCACTTCATACCTGTTAGTTGAACACTGACTCGACATACCATCCATGCATCCAAGGTCTTCTTCTGATTGATCAAGCACAACCGTTCCCTTAGTTCCCGGCACAAGTCTAATATGGGTGGTTATTACTTGGTGACCGGAATAACTTTCCAGCCAACTGTAGAATAGTGTTAACTCACCGGTGGCCTTATTTCCTTCAGTTGTTTGCGCTGAGTCACAGACCTGAATCCCTGTAGTTTCTTGATGAAGCATAAGAACATTCCTCCTTTTAGTGGGCAAATCACTCTAAAAGGTAGACACCTTGCAGGGTGTGCGTCATAGCGCGGCTTTTTCCCCCCTTTCGTATTTATTGCTCGAACTAATTTTCACAATTCTTTTAATATAGAGAAAATTCCTGCTAGAAGTGTGATCTTTTTTATTATAAATATTGTAATACCTTTATTATTGTGTCATTTATCCATTATAGATGAATTTTAAAATATAATTGACAGGTGCAAATAAGAGGGATATAATGAACGTATGACCATTATTAATTGATAAAACAACTCAGTAAGAGTATCAATTCTATTGCGCTTAGTAAAGAGAGGGAGGTGTATATTTATGCCAAGAGGAGATCGTACAGGGCCTTTGGGTCAAGGTGTTAAAACCGGTCGGGGCGCAGGTTTGTGTTCAAGTAATTCCGTTCCGGGTTTCGCTAACCGCCATTTCCGCGGCCGGTCAGGCAGAGGTATGGGATGGAGTGCTCAGGGGGCACAACAGGATAATGACAGTGGAGTAATTGGTCAATTTAAGTCTTTACGGGAACGGCTGAATTCAATTGAGCAAAAGATTAAAGGGTAGAGGGATAGTAAAAAAGCTGCTGGTAACCAGGGTTTGGTTACCAGCAGCTTTTGTTTATACTACCCCGTTTACTTGATATAAAAATTATTGTTCTGCTTCTTGAATATTGAAACTATCTTTTAAGTTCAAAGTTTTAACTGCTTCGCTGAGGTTAAGTTCTTGTGGGTTAAGCTGTCTTATGCCTAAATCTACAAAATCATCGAATTTGAAAGTTCTGCAAAACGATTGTTCTTGCAAAAAACTTTCCAATGACCTAAATTCAATCCCCGTAGCGAGATTGATTTCTCTAACATTACGAACATTCTTTATATTATACTCAGCCAATTGACCGGTAGTGAACTGTTGGATTAAATTAGACAATTTAACTTCCATCCAGCTAATACCTCCCTCCTGTCATCAATCCTTAAAGATTCCTGAAGTGCGGAATAATTTTCCGCACTTCAGACTGGTGATTAAACGATAAATAGAATATTTGCATAGGGGATAATTACCGGAGTAACTCCGCCGGCTAACAATTGAACAGCATCACCACGGACCTCGAGTACAGTAGAAGGTCCCACCACCAAAGGGACGGGACCGGAACCGCCAACAACTAAAAGAACCGGTACGCCTGAATTTTTTCTTAATAATAGCAGGGCTTCCATATGTTTACTAACCTCCTTTTTTAGCCGTATTCGGCAAGTTCTACCTCATAATATGATTTGTGTTGACAGGATGTTACATTTGATTAAAAATTCAATACTAAATTTTTACACCTTTATCCTTACTGCACATTAGGGAAAGTTAACCTTTCACAAAAAGAAATGCAGTAACATAGTCTAAAATAAAAAATATTTTTGAAAGGAGGTTTTTTTATAATATGGACGCCAAGACCTTAGCGGATTTAGAAAAAATGGGCCCTAAAGAGTTGGAAAAGTTGGGTATAAGATATCTTAACGAGAGTGAATTTGCAGAATTAGGCATTCAACCTTTTAAGCAGGATGGTACCAATATGTCCGGCATTAGTTCGATTATTAAACCATTAGACAAAACGAAGGATACTAAACTTAATCATATTAAGAATAATAAAGCTTTACTGGGCGGAAAAGACAGTCTTAATGAATACATGGGAAAAGTAGTCAATAAGAAAGAAAAAAATTCTAAAAGAAAAAGACGCCCTCCGGCGTTTATACCCTGGCGGCCATTTTGTTGGGGACACCCCCAAGCGCGCAAGAAAAAACCTATAGAAGAGCTGGAGGAAAATAACGCTGCCTCTGATATTTTGTCCGAACCACTTGACACAAGCAAAGAAGAGGTAGGCCAAAACAATATAGATAAAACGGCTTGGCTAATGGAAAAAGAAGTGGAAAAAGTAGACGGAGCTCAGGACGAGTTACCGGAAATTAAAGTTGATGTCCAAGGTAATAACGAAGAAGTTGCCACTTTTGAGGATGAGTTTGAGAAAAAAAGTGAAGAAAAAGTTTTTGAAGTAGAGAAATATAAGAGGGGACTTAAAATGAAAACTCTTCCACAACCACTTAAGATTTTCTACCCGTAACAACAAACCATATATTCCTACATTTTTTCTTTCTTTTCGCACACTTCTCCATATTCGAACATATGATAGAGAGACGTAATGTAAGATTAGCGAAATAATTGCATCCGGCAAGAAACAGCCGGAAAACCAGTTTAATGGGAGGGACAATGATGAATGAGGCGTTAGGATCTGAAGATAGAAACATAGGTTTTCCCAGGGAATCCTTTCGTGAGATTATCACTAAAGCTGTATGCGGAACGGGCAGAAAGTCAATACGATATACCAACCAGTTTAATCCGCCCGGGGAAATCGTACCAAGCCAGATTCTCGGTTGTTCGGTTACTGAATTAAAACTGTACGAACCTGAGGTGAAAGATAACAGTACACAGCAAATTATCCTTGGTGTAGGAGGAGTTTTTGAAGTACACGTCTGGTATGCGTTTAACAACGGCAAAGAAACGGACGTGCTTAGATGTCCAATCGATTTTGAAGAGTCTATACCCTTGGAAGATTATGATTGTCAAAATGCCAATTTCGTGGATGCTAGGGTTAAAGTAGATAAAAACCCGGTTGTCGTAGAATCGTTAATTAATGGGGACGATCAGATTCAGTTGGCAACAGAACTGGATATTTCAGTTGAAGTGTCCGGCGAAACCAAATTGTTAGTGCAGGTGCATATATCTGAGAGTGATTAGGATTATAGAAACTAGGTGATAAAGTGCCTAAACAGCTCTTATTGAACAGAGGGTTTGAAAATGGGCTCACAAATTATTACATCCAGGGTAAGGTCACAACTTACAGCCATATTGCTTTTTCAGGCACGCAATCAGCACTGCTTTTAGCGGATTCAACCACCACTGCAGAATTATCGCAAATTATTTTTTTTGTATATAACTGGACTCCGCTCAGGTTTTCATTCCATGCCAGAAAGTTTTATACCAACAATTCACAGGGCGTATCAAATATAAGAGCGGAAGTAAATTTTATAAGCCCAATAGGTACTCATATACCACCCGGTATATTCATTAATATACGTGGCCGTGACATTACAAAAACTTGGAATCGTTATGAGGAGTATATTGACGTACCCTTTGGTACCGTGACTGTCCAGGTGGTAGTCCGCCTTGACCGTCCTATAAGCGGGACCAGCGGATTACTGGTTGATGACCTTGCTCTAATCGCTGAGCCCATCATTCCAATACCTTAAAGTAGCAAACAAAAGAAACTTGTAACCCCCTTCTTATAATAAGAAGGGGGTTTTGCTGGTAGGTATTTATCTCAGGTGAGTGAACAGTAAGCAGGCATTATGCCCGCCAAATCCAAATGCATTGGAAATGGCTGTGTGAACAGTTACATCCCTGACCGTATTGGGAACGTAATCAAGGTTGCAATCAGAATCGGGAGCGGTATAATTTATTGTTGGTGGAATTTTACCGTGCTGGATGGCCATTACACAGGCAACTCCTTCAATGGCACCAGCCGCACCCAAAAGGTGACCGGTCATAGATTTTGTTGAGCTTACCGGCAGCTTTGACGCGTGTTCCTGGAAAACCCGGTGAATAATAATTGTTTCAGCCTTATCGCCTATGACCGTTGAAGTGCCATGGGCATTAATATAATCTACTTCGCCTGGTTCCATGCCCGCATCCTGGAGAGCCATTTGCATGGCCAAAGCAGCCGACTCACCCGTTGGTTCTGGAGCCGATATGTGGTAGGCATCACATGTGCAGCCGTAACCGCATATTTCGGCATAAATATTTCCCCCTCGCCGTAAAGCGTGCTCCAAAGTTTCAAGCACTAAAACTGCTGAGCCTTCACCGATAACAAAACCATCCCTCTTCTTATCAAAAGGACGGCTGGCCCGTTCCGGCTCATGGTTACGGGTCGACATAGCTTTCATAGCACAAAAACCACCAACACCGAAAGGCGTTATGGGTGCCTCGGTTCCGCCAGTAATAGCTACATCCGCTTGCCCTCTTTGTAAAAGTTTAAAGGACTCCCCTATAGCATTGTTTGCTGAGGCACAGGCGCTTACAGTGGTATAGTTGGGACCGCGCAAACCAAAAGTTATAGCAATTTGTCCTGCTGCCATATTAGGAATTATCATGGGAATTAAAAAGGAGCTTAACCGCCCCTGTCTTTGATTTGCAAGGGTATTGTTCGAATGCTGCAATGTTCCCAGACCACCTATGCCAGATCCCATTATCACCGCCACCCGATCCCTGTTTGTTTTTTGCAAGTTAAGTCCTGAATCATCCAGGGCCATACTGGCTGCAGCCAAAGCAAATAGGGTAAAATCGTCCATACGCCTCGCTGACTTGGGATCTATAAAATCCTTGGCATTAAAATCTTTTACTTCTGCGGCTATACTAGTACTATAATCCCTTGCGTCAAACTTGGTAATGGGGCCTGCTCCGGAAACACCGGCTATCAAGTTGGACCAGAATTTCTCAAGTCCTGTCCCTAATGGGGATACCACACCGAGACCAGTAACAACAACCCTTTTGTGCATAATCTCACTCCATTATTTATACATATGCATCTCAATAAAATTCAAAGCTACTGGTTATGCTTTGTATGCTTCTGGATATGCTTTACCACGTCTTCTACGGTAGACATCTGTGCGGCATCTTCATCCGAGACCAGTAAATTGAATTCTTCTCCCAGCATATCGGCAAATTCTAACTTATCAAGAGAATCAGCTCCTAAATCCTCCCAGGTAGATTCCATTGTAATCTCTGACTCATCTACAACCAGAAGTTCCACAAGTATTCTTTGTATACGCTCAAACACATTCATCTTTTTTACCTCCCGCTGTCTATTAAGCATAGGGAATGTTCTCACATAATATGGTAAAAATACATTTTATGTGCTAAAAAAATATAAATAAAACCCCACCTGGGGGGTATTATTTCTCTCGTCTTTCCAGCCGGCCTATTATTTGCCGGGCTTGGTCTAAAATCTGTTGAATTATTTCGGCAGCAGGCTGTATTTCTTTAACCATGCTGCAGACTTGGCCTGCCATTACTGAACCATATTCAATATCACCATCTACCATACAACGGCGCAGACTTCCTACACCTAATTTTTCAATTTCTTCCGGGGGAGCACAGTCTTTTTCCAGTCGCTCAATTTGTTTACTTAACTTATTTTTTAGTATTCTTACCGGGTGACCAGTAGAAATGCCTGTTACCATAGTATCTCTGTCCTTAGCTTTAATCAGCTTTTCTTTCACGTTATGATGAATCGTACATTCTGTGGCTGACATGAATCTGGTACCCATTTGCACCCCTTCAGCTCCAAGGGCCAGTGTCGCAATTAACCCTCTTCCGTCATAAATGCCACCGGCAGCAATAACGGGTATATCTACTGCCTCAACAACCTGTGGCACCAGCGGAAGTGTGCCTAGCTCTCCCACATGCCCTCCTGATTCCCTCCCTTCAGCTATCAATGCATCAACTCCACTTCGTGCAAGGCGGCGGGCCAGGACTACAGATGCTACAACCGGCATAATCTTACATCCCGCAGCCTGAAGAATCTTAACATATTTTTCGGGACTACCGGCACCAGTGGTAACTACGGGTACTCGTTCCTTAATCAGAAGATCAACTATTTGGGGTACATGCGGTGCCATTAACATTATATTTACACCGAAGGGTTTGGAGGTTAAATTTTTGGTCTGTTTAATTTGTTCCTGGAGCCATTCCGTCGGGGCCTGGCCGGCCCCAATAATTCCCAGTCCACCGGCCTCACTCACTGCCGCGACCAAAGGAGCGGTAGAAACCCAGGCCATACCACCCTGAATAATAGGATATTTTATATTCAAAATATTACAAATAGAAGTTCTAATATTATCCCTCCTCTTCTGTTAAACCATAATCATCATTCTTAACTTTTTCCCAGAAACGCTCCCTGCCCTGCTGGTAAGATGTCTCTCCAAATCTTTCCCGACCGGTCATGGATGCTTCATGCAGTCGGTACATATAGAGTAGTTTGGGCAGCCAAAATACAGGGCCAATGCTGGCGATACGGAGAGAGTAATCTACATCCTCAATCCCCTCACAGGCCGGATCAAAGCCCCCAACCTGGCGGCATGCCGTAGCCCGGTAGAGAAAAGCTGCACCAAAATTACAAAAATGTGCGACAAGAAAATTGCGCAAATGATGGTTAACAAATGGGCGGCAGTCATAAACATAAGGCAACTTGAAATTAGGGCTAATAATTCTTCCCTGAGCATCGATATGGTAATAGCCGGCATAAGCAGAAACAAATTCAGTAAATGTCTTTAGAATAAATACCAGTTCAGAAAGCATATCCGGCAGCATAATATTATCGGCCGAAGTCCAGGTAATAAATTCGCCACGAGCTTTTTTCAGCCCGTAGTTCAGCGTTCGGGGCAGACCTTTATGCTCTCGGGCGTAGTACTTAATTCGGGGGTCTTTATATGTGCTTAAGATTTCTTGAGGGTCATCGGTAGAGCCATCATCTATTACTATTAATTCAAAGGATGCGTATTTCTGAGCAAGAATACTATCAATCGCCTCTTGGAGGGTGTGTTTCTGGTTATATACAGGTAAAATAACACTTACAAGATTCGCTTCCATTTAACTCACCTTTCTAAGGGGTGCTGGTCAAATATAATAAGTTAAAAAATAATATGCAAAATAATTGCATAAAGTGCAAAATTCAGATGGAGATCATTTTTCATAAGTAACCCGTCGAAAAAATGTAATGAAAAAAGCTTGATTGAATATGTTTATTACAATGAAATAAAAATGGAGGTGATTTTATGGCTGATCAGCTTCTACAAAATAATGGATTTGAAGATGAACTTGAAAACTATATCATACAGGGCTCTGTTTCAACGAGTAGTGAGATTGTCAATAGCGGTAAAAAATCGGCATTATTGATGGCAACTCCCATGGAAATTGCTGAGTTATCGCAAGTGGTTTTTTTTATTTCTCCAGGTTCACCGGTTAATTTTTCGTTCTTCGCCAGGAGATTTCACGGCAAAGATGTAACAAATGCATCGAATTTTAGAGCGGAAGTTAATTTTGTTAACCTAATCGGCATGGTCATTCCATCCGGTATAGTGATTAAGGGTAGGGGACGTGATATAAACGAGAACGTATGGAAAAATTATAGCGGAAACGCTCTTGTGCCGAACGGCACGATAGCGGCACAGGTAGTTATTCGGTTGGAACCACCCGAAAGTGGTACTAGTGGCTTATTAGTGGACGACTTAGAACTGGTATCAGAAGTAGTCGAGCCCGCACCACCGCCGTCACCATCACCACAGATGCAGCAGGGATTTCCGTTTACAGGCTTTCCCTTTGTTCCACCGGCACCGTCACCGTCGCCACAGATGCAGCAGGGATTTCCGTTTACGGGCTTTCCCTTTGTTCCACCGGCACCGTCACCGTCACCACAGATGCAGCAGGGATTTCCGTTTACGGGCTTTCCCTTTGTTCCACCGGCACCGTCACCGTCACCACAGATGCAGCAGGGATTTCCGTTTACGGGCTTTCCCTTTGTTCCACCGGCACCGTCACCGTCACCACAGATGCAGCAGGGATTTCCGTTTACGGGCTTTCCCTTTGTTCCACCGGCACCGTCACCGTCACCACAGATGCAGCAGGGATTTCCGTTTACGGGCTTTCCCTTTGTTCCACCGGCACCGTCACCGTCACCACAGATGCAGCAGGGATTTCCGTTTACGGGCTTTCCCTTTGTTCCACCGGCACCGTCACCGTCACCACAGATGCAGCAGGGATTTCCGTTTACGGGCTTTCCCTTTGTTCCACCGGCACCGTCACCATCACCACAGATGCAGCAGGGATTTCCGTTTACAGGCTTTCCCTTTGTTCCACCGGCACCGT
>VENG01000020.1:0-94709 GCA_009711705.1 Bacillota bacterium | reverse complement strand
TTCCCTTTGTTCCACCGGCACCGTCACCATCACCACAGATGCAGCAGGGATTTCCGTTTACAGGCTTTCCCTTTGTTCCACCGGCACCGTCACCATCACCACAGATGCAGCAGGGATTTCCGTTTACGGGCTTTCCCTTTGTTCCACCGGCACCGTCACCATCACCACAGATGCAGCAGGGATTTCCGTTTACAGGCTTTCCCTTTGTTCCACCGGCACCGTCACCATCACCACAGATGCAGCAGGGATTTCCGTTTACGGGCTTTCCATTTGCTCCGCAGTCTCAGGTTCCCAACACTTACGGAACAACTGAGCAAAAGGACTAACTCATCTATCAGTCAAAAGTGCGTCAGCCTTCTGACCTTGAACGAAAAAAAAAGTGAAAAGATAAAACATACTGTAGATGAAAAACCCCTTCTCCGACAGGAAGAGGGGTTTTTTTTGATATGGTAGCTCGGGTAAGGAAGGATAGGCTAAAAGGGCTAAACTATTCCGGTTAAACCGGCATTGTATGCAAACTAGTGTTTTTGCAGTCGGATATGTAAAAATTATCTGTTTACGTGTAACATTTGGCCTAAAAAAAAATATAATGCCATAATAACTAAATTTTGGTAGTTGTATACTAATGATTGATCAGCAAATACTTCAAAGGAGGCAAGTATGAACAAGCCGGATACTGCCCAACTGTACGGGTTCGTGTGCCCACAAATATGTTAACCCGGATTAGACTCTGGGGGATGCGGCATCCATACCCTGCCCGAGCTGGAAATACAATATTAAGGAACGCCAGGTATTACGGGCTGAACAATCAGGTGCCATCATCGGCGATGACTATGAGCCGGAGCAGATCCGGACCGATCCTTCCGAGCTTGGTTCGAGTAGCTAGTATTTCCCACTTTATAACATTCCAATTTCCCTTCGGGTGCGGCCCTGCATCCGAAGGGGGGGGGGGGCTGCCAGGTAGTTACTGATTTAGGTAATATTTCATATCGTGTTTAAATACACGATTTTAAGGGGGGAGGATTAAAAAAATGCTGCTACAGGAAGTTAATTGGATTCGACTATATAGCCATAAGTTTTGCCCGCTGCTGAGAAAAGCGGCTCTGGAATGGTACCGTCCGCTTAAATTAGTACCTTGTTTTATTCAAAAACCTATAAAATTCTTTAAACAAAAGTGGTACAAAAAAAGGGTTATCGTCCAGCTAAAAGATAACCCCGAAGGGAGTTTTTTATTTACCCAACTTGCTTCTTTGGCCGGCTGTAGAATAGAAAAAAAACTGCCATTGATCAATTCTTTTGCCACCAAAGTAAACGCTAAATCCCTTCAGGTGTTGGCGCAAAACGACTACGTGCATAAGATCTGGTTTGATCGTGATGTAAAGGCGGTATTGGACGTAGCGTCACCCACCGTTGGGTCGCCACCCCTCTGGGATAAGAACGTTGACGGAAAAGGGATCGTAGTAGCGGTATTGGACACAGGCATATTTCACCATCCTGATTTATCAGACAGAATAAAAGACTTTGTTGATTTAATTAATCAAAAAACTGATACATATGATGATAATGGACACGGTACTCATGTAGCCGGAGATATTGCATCCAGCGGCATACAATCAGAATTATTGTTCAGGGGACCCGCACCTGAGGCACAACTGGTGGGAGTAAAGGTTCTGGATAAAATGGGCTCGGGTTCAATCTCCACCGTGATTGAGGGAATACAGTGGTGCGTTGACAATAAAGATACAACCGGTATCAGTGTGCTAAATATGTCCCTGGGGGCTGCAGCCACTGAGTCCTACACCAATGACCCTGTTTGCCAGGCGGTGGAAAAGGCATGGAGAGCCGGCCTGGTGGTATGCGTAGCAGCAGGCAACGATGGACCACAGCCTCAAACCATCGGCTCACCGGGTATTGATCCAATAATAATAACGGTGGGCGCCCTCGATGATGCAGGTACAATAGAATCTGAAGATGACCGGGTTGCAGGCTTTTCCAGTCGCGGGCCTACAATTGACGGCCTTACCAAGCCGGATGTTATTGCACCGGGTAACAACATCATTTCTTTACGCTCCCCCGGATCCATGCTGGATAAAAAAAGTAGAGATGGAAGGGTCAATGAATGGTACACTTCCCTTTCCGGAACCTCCATGGCCACCCCGGTATGTGCAGGCGTGGTGGCTCAAATGTTACAAGCCAACGGGTCCCTAACACCGGACCAAGTTAAAGCAAGTTTGATGGAATCCGCACGAACACTTGATTTAGACCCTAATATTCAAGGTGCGGGAATAATAGACGCACAAAGTGCAGTTAACGCCATTACTAAGGAAGATAAGAATAGCGATTAGGCCCGGTGACATCAAAGAGAAAGGAATGTTTCCGGTGAAATTTATTGTTACACCTGTAAATACCATTACCCCGGCAGGTTCCAGTGAAGCAGGGGAGGGACCCGGTGCACTGGCCTGCGAAATTAATTTCTGTTCAGATCAGAGCTGCCCTCTAATCACCTGTGATCGTAATAATTGCTTCGCCGCCACATGCTTTAACCTTGCCGGCATGGATATATTCTGTCCCTTACATGCTTGTATCCAAGATACCGTAGGTGTATCATTGTTTACCCCTTTCAAGTATTTAGATGCCGGGAACGAATGGGATAACGTCGAGTACGCAGACATCAATAAGACAAAGGTCGAATGGTGGGGCCTCGAAGCCTCAGAGGTTAGAAAAACATAATTTTGAGGTGCAGGTGCCTTCACCAATTAAGGGTAATAGTTCTGATGGCATTGATATCGACGGCGATTTAAATTCGATTATTCGGAATAACTTGGAAGATAATACGCCCTTTGATATCGATGATAACGGTAATGATAATAATTTTGTCGCCAATGAGTGCGAAACTAGCGACCCACCAAACCTTTGCGGAGCTTAATATGAATAGGAAGAATAGTGACTTTTGAAGAGAAACTAGCAGATTGGTTAAGCTAATACTTAATTGAGAAATCTATGGAGGTGATTTATATGGCCAGGCAGTTTATCCTAAATACCGGTTTTGAAGATGGAATGGCCCCCTGGACTTTTACCCTGGGCTCGGGGGTGGTTATGTCCAATGCTCACACCGGTACTATGAGCGGGCAGCTGAATACCACCGCGGGTGCAACGGAACCGGCGGAAGTTAGCCAGTTCGTCTCCGGGCCGTTTACACCGTTTTCATTGCTGACTTTTTCATTTTTTGCTCAAAGAGCTGCTGTTCCTGCTACAGGCATATCCGCCGTAGTTACCCTGTTTGAGGGAGTCAACCCGGTATCCACGATACAAATTCTTATCCCGGCGGCTGCTAATGTTATTCCTCCCACCGGTTCAAATGCATATGAGTATTACCAACAAAGCACAAGCGACCCCCTTCCCCTTGGCATTACCGGCGCCCTGGTGACCATTAGCATGGCCCCTGATTCGTTGGCTGCAGCCCAATTATTTGTCGATGATATCTTTCTGGTAGAAGATATTTTATAGGTGGAGGTTGATCCTAATGGCCAGAGAACTTATTCAAAACCCGAGTTTTGAAGCGGGAACAGAACATTGGACCTTTACCCCGGGTTCAGGGCCGGTTACAAATTTAATTGTTCCAGCTCATACCGGTACCACCAGCGGAGCGCTGCTTTCTATTAATCCTGCTCTTACACCTAGCATCCTGCCACCACCGGAAGTTAGCCAGTTCATCCCAGGACCGTTGGCACCTTTTTCATTGTTAAGATTATCCTTTTATGCCAACTTTTCCAATCCACCTACTGAGGTATCAGCCACAGTTACTCTATATGCGGGACTTATTCCGTTACCGGGTATAGTAATTCATATTCCTCCGGGAAGTAATGTTATATCATTCACTGAATATGAGTATTACGAGGGATACAGTCAGCCCCTCCCGCCGGGCATCACCGGTGCCCTAGTAAAAATTGGCATATCCCCATCCACGTTTGCTACAGCTAGCATAGCCATACTTGTTGATGATATTTCTCTTACAGAAGATGTCTTGTGAAACCTGGGAAAGAAAACATCTAAAGTACAACCTTGGGATAAGTTCAGCATGCTGGACTTATCCCTTTTCTTTTAACTGCCAATAATTGTAACATGTGTAATTAGCCAATCATAGAATATTTACAAGAAAATTGAGAAAGAAGGTTAGATAATGTCAAATAAAACTGATAAGCTTTCTTATGCGACAACTTTTCCTGGTTTACCCTTAAGTTTTGAAGCCAACCATGGTCAGACTGATCCACAAGTAAAGTTTTTAGCCCGGGGTAGGGGTTATACCTTATATTTGACCCGCGATGAGGCCGTGTTAATGTTGCAGCAGTCTGAAGAAAAACCAAAGTTACAAAAACAGGTAAAGACTTTAGTACTTAGGATGAATCTGGCAAGCGCCAACCGGCATCCACAGGTGGCTGAGCAGGAGGAACTGCCCGGCAAGTCCAATTATTTCATCGGTAACGACCCTGCCCGGTGGCGCACGAATATTCCCACTTATGCCAGAATCAAATACCGGGATGTTTATCCCGGGGTGGACATGGTTTACTACGGCAGCCAGGGACAGCTGGAGTGGGACTTTGTAGTAGCTCCCGGCGCTGACCCCATGGCAATAACACTTGACTTCCAGGGAACCGAACTGCTGGAAGTAGATGAAAAGGGTAACCTGTTGCTGCAAGCTTCTGGTAAAGAAATGTACCTTCAAAAGCCATTCGTTTACCAAGATGTAGACGGTGCCAGACGGGAAATTTCCAGCGGCTATATGGTAAAGGACCACAACCGGGTGGGCTTTCAACTGGATGAATACGATACTGCCACTCCCCTGGTTATTGACCCTGTGCTGGTCTACTCTACCTACCTCGGCGGAAGCGCAGGTGACTTTGGCGATAGCATAGCAGTGGACTCATCCGGCAGCGCCTACGTGACCGGTGATACCAGTTCACTTAACTTTTCAACCCAAAATCCTCTGCAGCCGGATTTTGGTGGCGGCATTAGAGACACCTTTATTACCAAGATAGATCCATCTGGCTCTGCCCTGCTCTACTCCACCTATCTGGGCGGCAGCGGAAATGAATCCGGCTTTGGTATAGCATTGGACTTATTTGACAACGCCTATGTGACCGGGAATACCGATTCATTGGATTTCCCAACTTCAAATCCCCTGCAGCCAATTATAGGCGGCAGCTTCGACGCCTTCGTGGCTAAAATATTCAGTTTTTTGCCGGTTTGAGCCAAGTAAACTCCTTTCTATCCTAAAAACTTTACAACTAACCAACTTTCCAACTATGTTGAAGGAGGGCTAAAGGAAAAATGTTCAAGACAGAAGACTACTATCAGCTTCCCTTGAGCTTTGAGGCCAACCAAGGTCAGACCGACCCCAAGGTAAAGTTTTTGGCCCGGGTCAGCGGTTATAACCTGTTTTTAACGACCCAAGGGGCTGTGCTAGTGCTACGAGAGCTTGGGTTCAATAGGTCTGAAAAAACTACACCACCAGCTGGACAGAGCGAAACTTCCGTGGGGATAAGCCTAGCTGACGCCAATTCTCAGCCACATGTAGAAGGGATTGAAGAGTTGCCAGGTAAGACTAACTATTTCATCGGCAATGATCCGACCAAGTGGTGCACCGATATTCCCACCTACGCCAAAGTTAAATACCTGGATGTTTACCCCGGGGTGGACATGGTTTATTACGGCAACCAGGGGCAGCTGGAGTGGGACTTTGTATTAGCTCCCGGCGCTGACCCCATGGCAATCACCCTTGAGTTTCAGGGTATTGAGCAGTTGAAAGCAGATGACCGGGGAGACATGGTATTGCATACTTCCGGTAAAGAAATCTACCTGTGCAATCCCGTTGTTTACCAGGAGATAGCCGGCGCCAGGCGGGAAATCCACGGCGCCTACGTAGTAAAGAACCACAACCGAGTGGGCTTTCAATTAGGGGAATATGATACCTCCAGGCCTCTGGTCATCGACCCCGTGCTGGTATATTCCACCTATCTTGGTGGGAACTTAAGTGATTTTGGTTTTGATATAGCAGTGGATTTATTCGGCAACGCTTATGTGACCGGCGTTACCACTTCACCTAACTTTCCCATTCAAAACGCCCTGCAGGCAAACTATGGTGGAAATGGCGATGCTTTTATTACCAAGATTGACCCATCCGGCTCCACCCTTATCTACTCAACTTACCTCGGCGGCACCGGGGACGATGAAGGCCTCGGCATAACGGTAGATTCATCCGGCAATGCCTATCTGACAGGTAGTACCGATTCAACCGACTTTCCGATCACCCTGTTTGGCCTGCAGCCAAATTTGAGCGGCAATGCCGATGCCTTTGTGACTAAAATAGATCCGTTTGGCTCTACCCTTATATATTCCACCTACCTTGGCGGCAGCGGAACCGAAAGTGGCAATAGCATAGCGGTGGACATATTCGGCAATGCCTATGTGACAGGTGATACCGATTCATTAGACTTCCCCACCACTCTATTTGCCCTGCAAACAGCTATAGGAGGCGGTGATGACGCCTTCGTTACTAAAATAAATGCGTTTGGCTCCGCCCTTGTTTACTCCACCTACCTCGGGGGAACCGGCAACGATCTGGGTAATGGTATAGCAGTTGACCTGTTTGGCAATGCCTACGTAACCGGCAGAACAGATTCAACCGACTTTCCCACCTCCCTGTTTGCCCTGCAGCCAGACTTTGGCGGCGGCCTTTTCGATGCCTTTATAACTAAGATAGACCCGTTTGGCTTTGCCTTTGTATATTCCACCTACCTGGGCGGCAGTTTGTCTGACTTCGGTAATGCTATTGCAGTGGATTCATCCGGTAATGCCTACGTTACAGGCGGAACTGAATCAACTGACTTTCCGATTCAAAATGCTCTGCAACCGGACTTAGGCGGCTCAAGGGACGCTTTTGTAACCAAGCTAGATCCCTTTGGTTTTACGCTTATTTACTCGACCTACCTCGGTGGTAGCAGTAGCGATGCCGCTAATGGCATAGCGGTGGACTTATTGGGCAATGCCTATGTGACAGGTGTCACTGCTTCAGAGAATTTTCCGACCCGAAATCCCCTGCAGCCAACTTTTGGCGGAAATTCCTTCGACGCTTTTGTAACCAAGATAAATGCCTTGGGCACTGATCTCATCAACTCTACCTATCTTGGAGGCAGCGGCAGTGATGATGGCCAGGGAATAGCGGCGGACTTATTGGGTAACGCTTACATCATCGGTGGAACAAATTCACCCGATTTTCCAACCCAAAACGCTATGCAGCTAGCCCCTGGCGGTGGCGGCTTTAACGATGCCTTTGTGACGAAAATTACCGGTTTTCCCCCAGTCTAAAAAAAGCTAATTGGTGCAAAAAGAAGGGAGATACTAAATTCATACGGTTGTCATATTTTGGAGTGCCCCTGATGACTTTTCCCTTGGGGCATTTTTAATGTGAACGCATCCACTTCATTGTGATGGAATCACCTTTATCTCTAATTACCAATAATGTTGATATATGTAATTTACTAATCATAGATTATTAATAAGATAATTGAGAAAGAGGGTCAGATAATGTCAAATAACACTGAACAGTTCTCTTTTGCGGCGAATTATTCCGGAGTGCCCTTGGGTTTTGAGGTTAATCATGGTCAGACCGCCCCAGAAGTGCAATACTTGGTCCGGGGTTATGGTTACACCTTGTTTTTGGCACAGGGGGAAGCCAAAACCGTCACCTCAAGAGATAAAAACTACCGTGTTTCGCATGAAATTGGCGGGCGCTAATCCACAGCCTCAGGTGGAAGGTCAAGAGAAACTACCCGGTATAGTCAACCACTTCATTGGCAATGACCCGGCCCGGTGGCATACCGATATTCCCACTTATGCCAGGATCAAATACCGTGATGTTTACCCTGGAGTGGACATGGTTTACTTCTTGCTTCAATTGTATCCGGAACAACCCCTTTTTGGATAGGATCCATACCGCTGTATAACTTTATCCAGGTCCAGTACATCATCCGGCTCTGTACCGGCTGCTTTACTAAATATTACCCGGGCTTTTGCAGTAAATAAGGGCACAAGACCGGTTGCATCCGTAATGGTGAGCCAGGATAGTTGAAGACCGGTCGTATTTGAGGGAATAAGAAGATTGAGTCCGGTAACCGAGGACATCATTTATGGCGCTTAACCATTGTACTTGGACTACCAGATCACCCGGCTCAAAAGAAAGAGGGGCCTGAACGGCAAAGCACAGCAGATAAGAGCTACCTAACAGAGGTATAATAGGTATATCTTGAAATACGCTGGCCACACCCGGTCCCATTCTGGCTGATGCTGTGCCCCTCAAAGGGGTTCTCGTTAGCCACTACCACGTTGGTTGTATCCCAACCGTCTAATCCCACTTCAAAACCAGGATTTTGCACCAAGTTAGACATGAAATTTTCCTCCCTAGCATGTAAATAAATGTTTTTAAACCAGTTTTTGCTACCTTATGTCATAATATGTGTTTTTTAATTGAATGGTTAACATTTAAAATCTTTTTAACAATGAACCATTAGGCGGGAGAAAAAATGATTTTCAACATTTTTATCCTCCATAGGAAAAATGTGTAACAGAATAATTTTTTCTTGCATAGTGTGAAGAAAATATCCGTGGAGGTTAATAAATATGTCATGTCTGGAATCAATAAGTACGCGAACAAAAACACTCCCTGCCGGAGGAACAGTAGTTGTCTTGTCTTTAACAAATCCGGCTCCTGAACCACCTAACCCCATCTCAAGTATTTGGCACGAAAAAGCTCCGGTTAATTGCCGTTTCTGGCATTTAAACAGTTGGATAGACCGTGATGGCAATGGAGAACTTAGCAAAGGCGACATTATAGACTTGCTTCGCACTACCCCTGTGGAGGGGGCAGACTTCGGGCCAAAGATATTTGGTTTCGTGCTGCAGGCACCTGAAGATATAGGTGAAATAAATGATTCAAACGGCCGGTTTCTGGTTATCGTGATATTAGAAACAGAAAGAGAAGTTCTGGGGCCTACCGGGCTTCAGGATGGCGGTGCCAGAGATTGTGTTTCGCAAAGCACTGGAATCGGAGGATCTATCAACGTTAATCCTAATATTAGCCCAGCGATTAACCCCGTAATTAATATTGGCTCGCCTGTTAACTCACAGGAAAATTTCAGAGAACTTTTAATAGAAAACAATGAACTTTTAAGAGAAAGCGTTGAATTATTGGAAGAAATTAATGAATCTGTAATAGATATTTTACAGCTTTTAAGGCGGGAAGAATGCGACTTTGATGTTTTATGTGAACCCCCGCTGCCTGGAAGACCGGCGGTTTGCAGTAGAAGACCTCAGGTGGGCGATATAGTAAAGTTTCGCTGTCAAGTGGAGGGATCTATATGTGAGGCTTGTATTGAGGCGGTGCAAGTTACACAAACCACTGTTGTAGGTAACCTGTTGGATGATTTGGATGAAACTGTACCGAATACCTGCATGACGTGTGGTTTAGATGTGGTTGGTCAGGGACAAGAAGGAGATCCCGCAGGTTTTACTTATGTAGTAGCTGGAAACCAAAATATACAAGGATGTTCCAATCCAGAATAAACAATATAATAATTTTTCTCACATATGAAAGAGTGCCCGCACTTTAATCCGGGGCACTCTTTTTAATTCTACCTGCCAAAGGGAGCGTCCCCGTGGCAGGTGTAATCCCCTGAAATATAAATTGGGTTGCTATAAATCCAGGGTCGGTATATTTCTTTAAAACATTTAGGAATGTTTAGAAATACCTCTGCCCTATAAGCACCGGGCTCTGTTACTGTTTTTACCAGGGTATTGGTACCGGCGGCGCTGGCGGTTAACTTATTGTTTTTAATGATGCGCAGCAGGCCCGGCTGCGGTGATGATATTTTCAAGGAAACTCCCGCTCCGATACTTAACTCATCCCCCATAATTACCTGCCGCCGGCCATTATCTGCCGAATACATAAAACTGCCGGCACTTGCCAGGTAGTCATAACTGAAATAACAGTTTCCCTTCTCCAGCGACTTATAGATCATATTTTTATCGTTTTCAAAGAAAGAAGATTGAAAAGAAAGGTTTTCGTTTAACAAAACGTGGGTACGTAAAGTTTTAAACATTCGCTTGTAAGGGTAAAAATACCCGTGTGCATCTACACTGCCAATTCCGGTAACCTTTTGATAACACAGAAGCTCATCCCACTTTTTAAGGGCTTCTGTCAGTGGCCCGTCAATAAAACAGTCCGGACATATCACTCCCCAAAGATAGGAAAACAAACTACCAAAATTCTCTATCCAGTCCTTGCTGTAATTCCATATTTCAATGCCTGTAAAGCCGTTAACATTCCAGTCCTGCCATGTAACCGGAGTAAGACCAAATATCCAGCGTCTTGTTTGGTCATAAAACGGGTGGGCAATAAAGCCGATACCACCCTGGGATATAACATCATCTATTGTTTCCTGCGGGCTATTGTGGGGAGTTACTTCAGAGGTAAGGCCCATGGCCAGGTAGTGCCCCTGCCCTTCACCCACGGTTATTTCTTCACCGGCCAAGAAGAGGGTATTACCGTACCACCCCTCACTTGATAAGACCTTAAGGGTATCGTGATCGGTTAAAATCATGTAGGCACACCCTGCTTCATTGGCAGCTTTTATAATTTCCGGTAAATCCTTTAGTCCGTCCGAATAGGTGGAATGAATATGGATTACCCCGGCGTAATCATGGTATTCTGGCATAATCTCAACCCCAAGATAAAAGTGTAAAGTGGAAACGACTATTTAACTGCGGTTGGCATATCCCACCAGTTCCATAAAGCCTTTTCCGTGAAGAAGTTTCCCATGCTGACCTTCCGGTGACATTTCCACCCCTGTTACTATGCAAACGCCCTCCCATATGGCCTGTAAGTGTCCAAGTACAGGCATTTCCTGCCTGTTAAAATAAGGACGTACATTCAGCTGCATATTAAAGTCAGGGATTAATATGTTCCATTCCACCGGGTAAATAGCATTGGTTAAGGGACTTTTCCAATACCTCAGGGGATGGTATATAACGTTTCTTGTAAACCTCAGGGCACCATCACTTTCAATCAAATTAGCCATAGGGCTAAAAGTTTTTTTGTTGCCAATATCAAAGAATTGGTTCATTAACAGCTCTCGTCCGCCAGCCAATTGGATTCCAAACCAGTCCCAGCCTATATTAAAAGTTAGCATATAGTCCCTTCCCCATTGGTGGTCAAACCACCCTTCCCCGCTTACATTTTCTATAATACCGTTGCGTTTTACTTGTCCCTGCAAATAATTGCGGGGAAATGAATAATAATATAATCTGTTTGGTTTGCCGGTTTTGCCGACTAAAGTTATAGGCTTTTGGGGTGTGAACTGCAAATCTATCTTTATTTCATCCCCTGCAAGATCTATTTTGAATTCATGACTTAATTGATTGGAAAATGTTAAAGAATTATCACCGTACCCAAGCTGCAGGGGATACATTTGTATTGAAACATCCTTCATTCGCCTGTGGGGTGAAGGAAGTTTACCCATGAGAAGGTCACTATATAAGCTCCATAACCTCTTATTAGCCGGATCAAAAAGCAACGAGTAAGGTATGTAGAAGAGAAGGTTAATAAGTCCCTGGCCGTCTATGAAGGAATATGATCGGTGAATATTGTTATCCAGGTCGATAATTGAAAAAATTATGTAATGTCCCTTGAAGCAAGGCAATTCACCAAAGCTAAAAAAGGATGCTATGACAGCAAAATTGCTACCTTTATCCCCGTATAAAAACCCATAGGAATACCACCATTCGATATTTGACAGCGGGTGCAGGCCTGCATCTCCGGGAAGTCTAATTCCAACAGGAAAATCTAAATGCTCACATTTATCCATACTATATCACCAAACGAATACCGGTTATGCTTCTAATATATTCATTAAAGTTCAATTGTGTAACACTTAAAAAATTTTTGCAGATTCATAACATATCAAACATTTATGGCATAATATACCACAGGGAAAAATGAGGTGATTTATGGCCATGCAACTTTTAGCTAATACGTCGTTTGAAGAAACGTGGGGAATTCTCAAAATTATGGCGCCAGAAACCTCTCTCTTTTTTCCAACGAAAAATTGTACCTGGGGACCTCCAATCCATTCCATGGCTGTGAAGTTTGGGTAAAAGAACCTTAGTTTTTTAAGTTCAAGGCAGTTAGGTAAAGCTTTTACGAAAGGAAGGGGAAAAATGATTTGTGATAATTCAAAAGAAGAGAAAGATAAATCTAGTGAAACCCGACAAATACAAGTTAAAAGGTGCCAGGAAGAAGTAAGTGCTGAACCGGGCCATTGTGGTATTATTAGTGTTGCAGCCGGAGCGTTTCAAACAATTTTTACAGATCCGGGGGGTGGTGCCCTACCAATTATTCGCATTTTTACCCTGCGCAATAACTCATTAGTCAATCTACTAGTGTGGACTGAACAAACATCTATACCTCCCACCGGAGCGCCAACATTCGTTATAGGCCCCGGGCAAACCAGTTCGCTGACAGTAACATTTGGTATTATCGTATCAGCTGAAACAGGTATAGTAATTGGTGATTATACTTTCTCTTGGTGTTGTCTTAACCCAACTGTAGTTACACAGGATAATGATCAAGACGTGACAGCACAAGCTAGTGCTACTGCCATAGCTGTTGCTGAAGCAATAGCGCAAGTATTTAAAAATATATTTCCCGATGGAGAAATTATTGCTCATAAAAAGCAAGAACATATTTCCCAAAAATCTTGATCATAATGGAATCCAGATAATCAAGTGTTATGTATGGTAAATTTAAAAACCCCTCTTCCCGGTAAGGAGAAGGGGGTTTCTTTTTTTACCGGTTTTAAACCGCCGGCCATATGGTATCAATTAAATTAGCCACGTATTATTTAACCCGGTACATCTATTTCTTCCACTAAATCAATAAGCATAATCTCCTGCAATTCTCTTCGGTCAAGATGAGGTGACATATCTTCAATGGGCCTGTTGACAACAAGCTTGGGGTCAACAAAGGTAGCTTGCTCTAATTTCACCTCAACAAAGGCCGGCCCTTCTGTTTTTAGAACCTTTTCGATAATATCCTGCGCGCCTAACCATGAGGCAATGTTATATGAAGGAATTCCATAGGCCGCAGCCACCTTCCCGAAGTCAGGGCAGCTGTAGCCCTTCACGGTGGACTGCTGCCGGCCGTCGAAATATAAATCCTGAAACTGCCGGACCATGCCCAAACATCGGTTATTCATAACGAATATTTTAACCGGTAAATTATGATTAACAATGGTATCAAGTTCCTGAATGTTAATTTGTATACCACCGTCACCGGCTATGGCAACGGCCTTATGGCCCGGGGCTGCTTTGACGGCACCCAGCGCAGCCGGGAGCGCAAACCCCATAGCCCCCATGCCGCCTGAAATGAGTATCCTTTGTTTCTTCTTGAGGCGGAAGGACTGTGCGGCCCACATTTGATTCTGCCCAACATCTACGCAAATAATATCCCCTTCAGCACAGTACGAAGAAAGAAGATCCATAAACCCATTAGGATTTATGTTTTTGTCATTGCCGGGTTGAGCAAGGGTGGGGTATTTTTCCCTGTACCCCTTGATGGTATTGTACCAGTGTGATAAATCCGGTTTCAGAAATCCTTTTAGTTTATTGTTAATCTTAAACAGAAACTGTATAACGTCGCAATTTATGGCAATATCCACCTGTACCTTTTCATTCAATTCCACCGGGTCTATGTCTACATGAACCTTTTTGGCCGCCCTGGCAAATGTATCCGGCCTGGTACCTGTCTGCCGGGTATCCAACCTGGAACCCAATATTAACAAAAAATCGGCATTGGCCAGAGTAAGGTTACTATAACGGTTTCCATAGGCCCCGACCATGCCGTAAAAGGCAAAGTGGTCATGGGAGAGGGTGTCAAGTCCCATTAATGAAGTTACCACCGGTATTCCGGTCCTTTCCACCAGTAAGCGAAGTTCATCAGCCGCCCCGGCTTTATTCACCCCTCCACCGGCTAGGATTACCGGTCTTTTAGCTCTCTCTATAAGAAAGATTACCTCATCGATGGCCGTGGTTTTACATGAATCCATAAAATCCTTATCAATTTTTTTATACTCTTCGCTATCAAAGAAACTCTTCAACTCATCAGGCTCAATTTGGGCGCGCTGTATATCCATGGGCAAATCAAGCAGCACCGGGCCCGGTCTTCCGTTCCGGGCGAGATATACAGCTTTTTCCAGGTGGTATCTTATTTTTTCCGCGTCGGTAACCAGCTCCGCATATTTAGTAAGGGGCTTTATAACACTCACTATATCGGTTTCCTGGAAACCCAGCTGGCGCACGGCCTTGCCAAATTTATATTCGTAAGTGTTTACCTGGCCGGTAATAAACAGGCAGGGCACCGAGTCAAAATAGCAGCTGCCAATCCCGGTCACCAGGTTTAGCGCTCCGGGGCCGCTGGTGGCCATTGCCACCCCGAGGTTCCCGTTAATTCGGGCGTAAGCCTCGGCGGCAAAAGCCGCTGCCTGCTCGTGATGCGCAGATATGCATTGAATATCGTCTCTGCAGTAAACAGAATCCAGAAGATGCGTTATAGCCCCGCCAATTAACTCGAAGACATGGGACACGCCTTCTTTAACCAGGAAATCAGTAACATAATCGGAAAGCTTCATAGAAGACTCCTCTTTACGGATATAATTGCAGGTTATTCTTAAACCATTCAACGGTTTTACTCAGCCCGTTCCCAAGAGAGGTGGAAGGAACCCACCCCAGTTCTTTTTGGGCTTTATTTATATCAGCCACCCAGGTAACCGGCTCCGGCCTTTGACTGTTTACCCTGCCCCACATTGGCTTTATCCCGTCTCCTATAATTTCAGTTAGCATAGAAACAACTTCACCAATGGAATGCTGCACCCCGCTGCCAACATTAAATATTTTCCCTTCCGGCTTAGGGATTTTGATGACCTTTAAAAAAATATCCAGCACATCATCTATATATATATAATCCCGAACAGAATCAGGCGTGGAAAGTTTCGGGGACTCCCCCCTGAACAGTGATTTTATGACATAGGGGATGAGCCGCCGGGGATCGTCCCATGGTCCGTAAGGGGAGAAAAGGCGCAGGGTAATAACAGGCAGGCTTTTTTCAAGTGCTCTGGATTGGCAATAGAGGGACGCCGCAGCTTTCGAAACTCCGTAATCTCCCACCGGCTCAAGCATGTCGCCCTCCTCCATGGGCTCTGATTTCAGCCCGTATTCCGAGGAACTGCCTGTATTTATAAAATAATCAAATCCAATTTTTTCACAGGCATTTAATAGATTAATAGTTCCTAAAAAGTTGGACTCGATAACAGCGGGGGTATCTTTCTGAGAAGCAAAGCCTCCATAAGTTGCCAGGTGATAGATTATATCCGGCCTTATTTGAGCCACTGCCCTTTCCACAGTGCAGGCATCCCGCAAATCCACCCGGTGGTCGGTTATATGTACCAATAAGTCTTTTATGCGCCACTTATTTGAGCTGCCGCGCGTAAAGATATGGATTCCAATTGGGGACATTCCATAATTGGGGACATTCCTTATTTGAAGGTGTGTCCCCTTTCCGCTAATGGTGTGTCCCCTTTCAACTAACCGGCGTGTAAGGTAGGAACCAACAAACCCTGTGGCGCCTGTAACTAATACTTTCATCTTTCCTTCACCAGGCGCTCTGCCAGCCGTTTTCCATTTAGAATGGACTGGTCGCTCCAGAGATAGGCCCACTCGCCGTACCGTCCGATACAGTGAATATCATGTTTTTGTAAATAATCCAGCACGGCACGCCGGCTTTCGGCGTGCTGACCGTGATAAAGCACCTGGGCGTGTTTTACATCCTGGCTCCGGGCCAGGGTAATATTATCGTCTTTGGCAATGACACCGATGGAGATCAGACCCTGGATAGTTTTTTCGAGGATATTTTCCGGTGACATACCCAGCGGTTTGTAACGGGAATAATAGACTTCTGCCTGGAGGCTGCTTGTTCCAGGCGGGGAGTTATTAGCGGAATACGCACTGGGAAAGTGCACCCGGCATGGAAGAATTTCTTCATTATATATATAAAACCAGTGGCAGTTGGCCAGGTTCTCCCTGTTCACACCCAGGTTGACCAGAACCACCGAGGTGAAGGCCAGCCGGGCGGCGGCTTCTTTTATTTCCGCCGGGCAATCTCTAATGCAGCTTACCAGTGTGGGGAGCGGTATCGACGAGACCAGTACCTCATAGTAACGTTCAAAGCCATTTTTAAAGGTTATTTTCTTTTTTTTCGCATCAAGCTTAGTTAGTTCAAAACCGTATTTAATATTACCCCCTTTTTGTAAGCTTTTTAAATAGGGCTGAAAGCCTCCCGTCTCGGGATAGCGAACGCTGGAAATATAGTGGATATTTAATAATTCATCAGAGAGCGCCCCCCTGAGCACCTCCGCCAGGTCCGGGCGGTAAATCCGCTGCTCAATCCAGTCCGTTGTCATCTCTTCCGGTTCTACCGTCCAGTATTTACGGGTATAGGCAAAGGGAAAGGTTCTGGCCAGCTTCTCCCCGAACCCGTCAATAAGCCACCGGCCGTAGTTTTCCGGACGACCCGAACCGGACCGCTCCGCCTTCACAAAATCCACGATACAATCAACCACAAGGTCTACCGGCAGACCCTTTAAGTTAGTCTGTACCGGATGTCGGATCCAGTGTGAACCGTACCGATTCAAAATACTGGGGTAAATTTCATTAAACCGGCCTTCTACACTTCCGGCAAAAAGCTTTTGTACATAAGTATCTTTTGTAAAGGATGAATGCGGCCCCTCATCAAAGATAAAGCCGTCTATTTCATGGGATCGGCAGCGCCCGCCCCATGATGCTTCTTTTTCATAGATATCGGTCTTATGATTAAAGTGACTGGAAAAACTTAACCCCGCCGGGCCGGCCCCTAACGTCACGACAGCATTCATACCACTGCAATTCATCAAACTACCCCTTTATTTTGTGGTAACCTTCCCTCTTTTTTCATTTTTTCAAGGGCCTTTGGAACAAAAACATCAATATCATAGAAATACTCTTCAAATTCTTTCATTTCCTCATCAGTCCAGTCCCACCATCTAATAAGAAGCAAGGCCTTTATTTGTTCCTCAGAAAACCTGTACTTTATTACCCTGGCCGGGTTTCCGGCCACTATGGCATAAGGGGGTACATCTTTGGCAACCACCGAACCGGCCCCTATAAAGGCGCCATCTCCGATTTTTACACCGGATAATATAGTAGCATGGTACATTACCAATACATCGTTACCAATAATGGTGGGGCCTTTTGCATAAACATCTTTTTTAATATGCCTGGTTGCCCTCTCCATAAATTCTGATGCATTATCTGGATCATCGATAGCCACTTGATCAAACTTACTGAAATATAAAATATTTAATGGAAAGCCGGCAACATTCTTAGCGTAATGTTCAAAACCTGCAAAAACTTTTACATCTTCGGCCAGCCCGCTGAACTTCCCGATTAAGATAACTTCATCAGGCAGGTGAGTCGTGAAAAAAGGGTGTGGATCCATCACTACACTGTCTTTCCCTACAATAATTGATGCCATTATTCTATAACCTACCTTCTTCTTTCATTTTTTCGAAGGCCTTGGAAATAAAGGTATCAACATCCCCGGCAAAATACTCTTTAAAGGCAAGTAATTCCTCAAAACTCCAATCCCACCATCTAATTCGCAGCAAGGCTTTTATTTGTTCCTCAGAAAACCTATAGCCCGCAACTCTGGCCGGATTTCCGGCAACTATTGCATAGGGAGGGATGTCTTTTCTAACTACCGCACCGGCTCCTATCAAGGCGCCGTCTCCTATTTTAACTCCGGATAATATGATGGCGTTATATGTGGCCAGTACATCATTACCGATAATTGTCGGGCCTCTTGTGTATAAATCCTGGTCATACCACTCCATAAAACCTTCCATGAAGTTATTTTTGCTGCTATGTCCTTTAAAATTATTCTCAGCCATTTCTGCCATATTTAAAATTGAATTAATTTGCAGATTCGATACATTTGTAAAGTGATGTTCACCCCCCCCCAATATTTTTGATTGTAATGACATACCGCTCCATTTTCCAACCAGAATAACATCATTAGGACCAAAGAGTTGATAGTGAAAAGGTGTTATACCCGAATTTTCCCCTATAATAACCAGCATTTGCACACCCCGCTCTCATATAGTAAATCTATTTATGTTGCCGGCGGTTTTATTACTCCATACAAGTTGACTTATTTACTTATTGTATTAAGGACAACCAAAAGCTTCCGTAATCGCCTCACTGTACAAGGGGAAAACTTTTTCAGGCTGAAAGGCGGCCACTCTTTCTGACTGCCGTCTGATTATTTTTTCTCGTTTTTCCCTGTCCTTAACTATGAGGTCCAGCAGCCTTGCTGTTTCCCGTATATCCTTATCATCGATAAGACAGCCGGCCCCTCCCAGAACTTCCGGCACAGCTCCATGCCCGAAGGCGATAACCGGGACCTTTAAATACATAGCCTCAACTAATGGCGTAGGTAACCCTTCATATTCACTCATACTTAAAAAAATATGGGATAGCCGGTAATATGCCAGAAGCTGTGCAAAGTTAGCACGGCCGGGTAGAAAGATATTTTTTATCTCCAGTTCCTTTATCAAATCCAACAACTTCTGACAGTACCCGGCATCTGCCGAAAAGCTTCCTACCAGGAACAATCGGGATTTAGGATTAAATTTTTTATGGTAATAATTAAAAACCAGTATAGTTTCTTCTAGCTTTTTATTGGGAGTAATCTGGCCGGCAAAAAGTATGTTAGTATATTCATCATCATACGTCCTTATCAACTGCGCGTCGGGTTCCCGTTCATAATCCCTAAGGTCTACCGGCAGGGGTAAAACCTTAATCCCTCCATAACCCGCTTTTTGTAAATCCTTCTCCAGGTACTTTGTAGTGGTAAAAGTAATTGCAAACCGGTTTTTTACTTTTGCCAGTTTCTCCTCGGGGGGCATAATCCCATGGTAAAAAAGCACTTTCTGTTTTGATTCTATGCCGGATAAGGTTTTAGCTACTTGTGACCCTGGAAGCATATGATAAATAATGTATTCTTTCTCCTTTGCCTGTACGGGTTCGCTTAAAGTGCACGACTCAAAGCCAATATCTTTAATAATTTTTTGCAACACCCAAACAGTACTGTTGATATCATTTCTGTACCGCATGGAAGGGGTAATTTGATCTATCCGCATGGTACGCCCTCCATTTATTTTTAACAGTTTTCTATTCGATTAATTAAGTAAATTCAGCAGCCTGTCTTTCGCTCCCTGGTTATCGAAGAAGGCTAGCTGTGACTCGGCATAGGCCATCACTTCTTCATAGAAGCTGTGATCTTTCAAAAGCTTTTTAGCAAGATTGACTGCTCTGTCAATCTCCTGAAAATCTACACACAGGCGCGGAAAAAGTGTTTTTTGTGTATAAAAATTATCAGGGGCAATGCAAGGCATTCTTACTGCAGCGCAATCAAGGGCAAATCTCCCCCAAATTTGGCGGTAATCCAGGTGGAGTCCCAGGAATGAGTGATTCAAACGGGCTATGTAATCTTCCCAGCGGGGTGTATAGTTATAATATATGGGGGGTATCGGCATATATTTTTTCATCTTACGGATATATTCTCTATCTTCCAGACCCCATACATCTACGACCCCCGGCACACCAATTTCTGCCAAAGCCCCTATGTTGACAATGCCGTTCCGGTTAAAGCTTTTCCCTGTACCGCACCCAACGTGAATGACAAGATTCTTTTCAACCGGTGGACACAATTCCTCCCGGACTTTCTTCAGGGGAAAAGGAACACCCACCAGTCCCACCGGCTTGCCGGTTAAGGGCTGTATAATGGGAATGTCATATTCGTGCGTAACACCGACTGCTTCAGCTATATTTAAAAGCTCTATAAATTTTGCTTGCAAATCTCCCGGCAGGTAGCTAAAATGCTCCATTTCACCGTCTAAAAAAGCAAAAATCCGGGCCGTTGAGTGTTTTTTAATTTTTAATCCCACCTCAATTAGCTCTTGTCGCACAGCCACCATAACCAGGTCAAATTCACTGAAAAATTCATATGGTAAATCATAGAAATTATCATCAAAAGCCAGGCCGTTGTAATGGACTCCATTCATTATCTTTGCCCACTGGGTAATCCTGTTAACCTCCTCAGTGATAACTTTGCCGTCTAAATCGCTTACAGGCATTAAACTGACCAAACAGAACTTCATAATTGGATCACCTCGTTAGCTGATAAGGTTAAACAGCCTCTTCTTGGTTTCCTCATAACTGAAAAATTTCAGTTGTGATTCGGCGTAGGAAACAGCTTCTTCATAAAACTTGGCGTTGGATACCAGTCTGTTCACCAGCGTAACCGCCCCCTGGATGTCATGATGAGTCACGCACAAATCGGGAAATAATATTTTTTGGGTAAATAAAGAAGGGGGAGCCACACACGGCATCCTCAGGGCAGCACATTCAACGGGCAGCCTGCCCCAGGCATAACGGCAGTCCAGGTGCAGGCCCAGAAGGGAATAATTAGCCTGGGTCATATAGTAATCCCAGCCCGAACTGTTTTGCCTGAATCTGATCGGCGGAAACGGCACATATTTTCTTATCGGCTGGAAATAGTTCATTTCCAACTGGTCCTGCATATCTACCACACACGGCATTCCAATTTCCGCCATGGCTGTCAGGTTAAACAGCGCATTCCGGCCACTAACGCTGCCCAGTTCAATTTCCGGCTGCTTTTGAACAGGCGGACACAGCCGCCGCACCCTTTCCAGTGGAAAGGGCAAACCTACCAGGCCCACAGGCCTGCAGGTCAGTGTCTCGAAAAGCTCTATGCTTTCATCGTGAATTACTGCCACGGCATCAGCGATATTTAAAAGCTCCACCATCTTTGCTTGCAAATCACGGAGAGTATGGGTGGTATAGTAATCAACCTCACGATCAAGGAAAATCACGGTTTTTGCTTTTGACCTCTGCGTAACATTAATGGCCGTATCTATAAGCTCTTGCCTGAGGGCTACCATGATTAGGTCAAACCGGTCAAAATAATCGTAATCAATTTCGTTATTCTCCTGATCACAGAAAGGCCCGTTATATATCGTCCCACCCATGATTGTGGCCCAATTATTAATATGGTTTTTTTCCGGATGATCTGGCTCGGTACTCAGTAGACAAAACTTCATTGTACTTCACCCCTGGAAATTTGATTGCGGAACACCTGCTTACAATACCCCCGGCTGATCATCATCATAACCTTCTTCGACTTTTATCTTAAGGAGGCCGGTATCCTTATTACCATCATTATCAACGACAGCAATTGACATATCATAAAGACCTATATCATTTTCCGCCGGTAAACCGGAAATGCGGGCAACGGCATCCGGTGCGGGCAGATCAGTGATAATGTTAAGTGACGCCCACTGCGGTAGATTTACAGCCTCAATCCCGGTAACCTGGCCGTCCGGATCAGAAGCTACTATATCAACACTAAATGGCAATCCTATAATGGCATGCTGGACTTCATCAGGTGCTGCGCATAAAGGCGGCTCGCCGGTTCTTTTAATAAAATTATTATCCATGATTTACCCCCTATGAAATTGAAATAAAACAATTAATCATTAGTACGCCCTTCCAAATCGTCACAAAAAAAACCGCAAATCAACAAACCGTGATAACCTTTGCCTCCGGGGCTGTTGACAGATGGATATACACTAATTTGGGGCGGCACACCTCTAACTATCCAGCTGCGGTACTTTTCCGAAGATGTAAAATCAACACACCAGATGCGGCCATTAGGCAGTGTGACAAAAAGAGGAGGCCTCTTTCCTCTCCAATTAAACTTGTATTCCGGAGACAAATCACTGTGATCATTACCTATCCACGGTGCAAACCACATATCACCCGGTTTTGGTTTTTCTCCCTGCTTTAGTAATTTTTCAATATCAACAAGCCGGCAAGGCAATGACATTACTTATCCTCCTCCGGTGAAACTCTCAAAATAAAGTCATTAAATGTATCTAGAATGTACCGGATTTCATCTTTACCCAATCCGGGATACAGGCCGATCCAGAAGGTTTTGTTCATAATAATATTGGTGTTCTTCAGCTCTCCTGCCACCTTGTATTCTACCCCTTGAAAAGCTGGCTGCCGGGTAATATTGCCGGCAAAGAGAAGCCTTGTCCTGATACGGTGTTTTTCCAAGTGATTGATCAACTGTTGCCTAGTAAAGGGTGCTTCCGGTCGCTGGGTAAGCAAAAAACCAAACCAGCTGGGGTCGGCGTGTTCTGTAGCTCTTGGGAGAATAAATAAATCCCGGTATTCACGCAACCCTTCATATAGGAGTTGAAAGTTCCGTTTTCGGGAAAGAATAAACTCCGGTAATTTCTCCATCTGGGCCACTCCAATGGCTGCCTGCATATCCGTTAATTTTAGGTTATATCCAAGGTGAGAATAAGTATATTTGTGATCATATCCGAAAGGGAGGGAGCCCAGCTGCCGCTGAAAGCGTCGCTTGCAGGTATTGTCGTGTCCCGGTGGGCACCAACAGTCTCTTCCCCAATCCCGGAATGATTCTACTATATTTTTTAACAGAGGGTCGCCGGTAATTACCGCGCCGCCTTCACCTGTGGTAATGTGGTGGGCGGGGTAAAAGCTTAAAGTTGCCAGGTCCCCGAACGTACCGGTGTACTTTGCTTTATAGGTGGAACCTAAAGCATCACAGTTATCTTCGATAAGCCAGAGATTATATTTACGGGCGATTTTGGTAACAGCATCAAGATTAAAAGGGTTACCCAGGGTATGGGCCAGTATGATGGCCCTTGTTTTTTCACTGACAGCGGTCTCCAATTGTTCAACGTTAACATTATATGTATCCAGATCAACATCCACAAAAACCGGTACCAGCCGGTTTTGAATAATGGGAGTAATAGTGGTAGGGAAACCGGCAGCGACTGTAATTACTTCGTCGCCGGGTTTAAGCTGCCGCCGGCCAAGTTTGGGTGAAGTAAGGGCGGATACGGCCAGCAAGTTGGCCGAAGACCCGGAAGTTGTCAATAGGCAGTACTTGGCACCGAGAAATGCTACCAGTTTTTCTTCGAGTAAGGACGCGTATCTACCGTTGGTTAACCAAAAATCTAGGGATGCATCGATTAAGTTAGACATTTCCTGTCCATCATAGGCCTTGCCGGAGCAGGATATCCAGCTATGCCCCGGTATAAAAAGCTTAGGAGAATGAAACAAATTATAGAATTCCTTTGCCCGCTTGGAAAAATCGCGTCGCCAAAGTTTTTCCAGGCAAGACCTGTTGGCTTCTCCCAACTTACCCTGAACACTATTGCTATTAACTTTAAGTTGGTAATTCAGATCGATGCCTAAAGGGAGTTTCTTACTTTCATTTGTAGGAATATAATCCCTTGCCTCTAAAACATAGGATGCCTCTTTTGAATTAGAATTTATCATTGACCAAACATAATATTCGTTATTCCCAAGTGATGCCACCAAAAAGCATTTATTTTCTACTTTTAGTATGTCCCCAACTTTATACGCCATCTTGTTCCTCCCCTAAAAAAACTAAAACACCTGCCACGGGGGATTATCACTATGCCACATTTTATTTAGCTCTTTACAATCTTTGTACGTATCCATGCATTTCCAGAATCCTTCATGTTTATATAAAGCCAGTTCTTTATCTCTAGCTAAATTCCTAAACACTTCTTTTTCAAGAATTGAATTTTCGTTCATATAGTTGAATATCTCTTTATTGAATACGCAAAAGCCACCGTTGATATGATTATTAAGCAAAGGTTTTTCATTAAATTCAGCAATAATATCGCCGGAATCTACAAGGATTTCCCCATATTTTGATTCTGGTTTCACCCCTGTTATAACTCCGATTTTACCCTTTTTCAGAAAAAAGTCTTCCAGTTCTTGAAGGTTAATGTTAGAAACTCCGTCTCCATAAGTTAAAAAGAAATAATCTTCTTCAATATATTTTGCAATCTTTTTAATACGACCCCCGGTATTAGTCTCCAAACCGGTATCGACAAAATAAATGTTCCAATTTTCCAATTTGTTATCCTGCAAAAAATATTTTATGCCGTCTTTCAAATTTAATTTTATATCCCACCGGCGAAATTTATAGTTTAAAAAGTATTCTTTAATAAGCTCTCCTTTATAGCCCAGGCATAAGATAAAGTCATTAAAACCGTAATAGGAATAATGCTTCATTATATGCCATAAAATAGGCATTTCGCCTACAGTAACAAGTGGCTTGGGCTTACTTTCCGTCTCTTCCCTTAGACGCGTGCCCTTCCCCCCGCAAAGAATAACTACTTTAGGCCTCACTAGTGCTACCCCTTTCGGTTTGGAATATATTATTCAAGATCGTTTCAGAGGGAAAAACTTTATCCCGATAAATAATTAAGATCTTTCTTAACAAGATTTGCTCATATCAAGTAGGTGTTTATACCATTCAATAGTTTCTTTCAAAGCCTGATCCAGCGAGTATGTAGGCTGCCATCCAAGAATATGCTTGGCTTTTTCTGTACTTAGATATTGATGTCTTATTTCTTCAGTAACTTCATTTTTAATAATTGGCTTTAAATGTGAGCAGTTCATTAAAGATAGAATTTTTCTTACTAGTTCAAATACCGTGATTTGCAGTTCATTACTGAAATTAAAAGCCTCGCCGTGTATTGGCAAGTCATCCATCTTTTGGGCCAGAAGCATATATGCTTCAGCCCCATCTTTTACGTAGAAATAATCCCTGATAAACGAACCGTCACTGCGTATAACCGGTGATTCGCCGTGCAGGGCCGACCGGATGGTACCCGGTACCAGACGGTTAAAGTTTAAGTCGCCTGCCCCGTAAAAATTGCCGCAGCGGGTGATACATACCGGTAATCTATAGGTATAGTAATAGGTATGAGCAATTAAGTCGGAACAGCTTTTGGAGACATCATAGGGATGTTTTCCCTGTAAGGATGTTTCCTCAATATAAGGAAGGACTTCCTGGTCACCGTATGCTTTGTCACTGGATGCGATAACTATTCTTTTCACCCCGCTATTTTGGCGGCACGCGTCTAATACATTCCAAGTTCCCTTTATATTTGATTCAAAGGTAGATAAGGGGTTTTTATTAGCAATGCTCACAATAGTCTGTGCTGCCAGGTGAAACACCGTGTCAATCTCATATTCATTAATGGCTCTTGCTAAAAGATTGTAATCCTCAATATTTCCACGCACAATTATCATGTTATTGTTTAATTCTTCGCTAAAAACCCTGGATTTGGGAACATAATCACGTACCAGACCGACAACATTTGCACCTTGCTTTGTAAGCTGTTCAGTTAAATGACTGCCCAGCAGACCTGTGCATCCAGTAATAAATACATTTTTATATTTCCAATAGCTCATTAACATATCATCTCCCCTGGGATTAAGCTGAACACAAAATTGGTACATCATATTCTTTTTTTACTTATTCTGACACAACCCGAAGGCAAAACACTTCCTATAGGTTGAACACGTAAAATTAGACAAATAATTACACTTTTACCTTTGACTAATGTATGCATTCAATTAAATACATGATACAAAAAATTTAAATTAACTTTAATCTCATTGATGCTCGTTCGCGAGGAAACCGATGTTTATATGTAGAAACTATTAATAAAGGTTGAAAGGGGAGCCATTATGAAACGTTTTATAGCCATTCTCTTATTACTACTTGGCGGTACCAAAGGTTATCCGCCGACACATCCCATTATGGAATATAGCAAAGATGAGAAAGGTAGGCCGGAAATTGATGAAGAAGAAGAGGAGAAGGAATTGTGGGAATTTATCCGAAAATGGGGAAGTTAGGTTTAATGGTCAGGTAACTTTTTGATATTATATGACAAGATACTAGTAAGAGGTCAGATTTTAATTCGGAGAGGTAAAGCGTGTTAAATCAACCATTAAAAATTGTTCCCGGCATTTTGCTGATGCTGTCCATTGCTGTATTTGCCAGGGGTGGGGCTGATTTAGGCTTTCCCCAGTGGCATGGCTTAGAGACTTATTTCAGGGAAAATGCCTTTTTAAGTAAAATCCTCGTGGATGTGTTGCACTTGAACTATGTGCTTATTTCCATTTTCCTGGGCATGTTGATCAGGAATACTGTTGGTATTCCTGAATGGGCTGTAACCGGTGTAAAAACTTCTCGCCTGTTCATAAAAGTGGGGGTTGTTTTGCTTGGTTCATTGTATAGCATTGTGGACCTTGCCAGTTTAGGGATGAAAGCTATTTTTATTATTTTAATCTTTGTATTTTTAACATTATCTTTAACCCTTTACCTGGGACAAAAAAAGGGTATGAGCTTGGCTTCGGTTTCAGTTTTGGCTGCAGGTACGGCAGTCTGTGGTGTTTCGGCTCTTGTTGCTGTAGCACCCGCTGTTAGGGCAAAAACATCAGATGTTGCTTATTCTATTGCTACTATTCTTTCGCTGGGCTTAATTTTTTTGCTTACTTTTCCCACCATAGGTACACTTATCGGTCTTAGCCCGCACCAGTTCGGCGTTTGGGCCGGTACCGGCATTTTGAATTCAGGACAGGTTTTAGCTGCCTCACTGGTTTTTGATCCAGGAACCATAGGTCAGGCATCTGTCAGCCTTAAAACCGGCGAAATCTATAATATTGTAAGAGTTATATTTTTGCCTTTTATTGTTCTTTTGCTGGCCGTTTATAATTCACGGGGAACAGAAGAGGATGAAGATTATCATTTGAATACCAGCCTTTGGAGTAAGTTTCCTGTATTTGTAATAGGCTTTTTGATTATGGTTTTTCTCACCACTTTTGGTTTATTCGGGGATACTTCGCCGGTGTCAGACGAATTGTTGTTTGTCCGCAATCTTTATAGCTGGTTTTTTGCCATTGGCCTGGCCGGCCTAGGAATGCAGATATCTATAACGGAATTGCGCAGAGCAGGCGGAAAACCATTTGTGGTCGGTTCTATAGCCGCTGTGGTAAAGGCCATCGGAGCATTGATTGTAGTGCTGTTATTTATTTCGGAAACACCTTAGGTGGTTGTTGGGAGAGGAGGGAAACTGTTTACATGGACAAAAAGAAATTTCATGAAGATGCGGAAGAAATGGATGACCGGGGGCAGCATTCCTTGTTTGAAACAGAGCGGTTGGAGGATTATGCTGCACTTGCTCTGTCTGCCCTGATACTAATTATTATCCTGGTGCTTTTTTAACTCCGGCACCAAAAGTATGGGGCAGGAGGTTTTATTTATCAGTTTCTTGGCGTTAACCCTTATTCTTTCGTCGGCACTTTTAGGTAGGAGCGGTAAGATGAAGACCCCTTCCGTGCCAAGCCTTGCACAGGCCGAAAGAATTAATTTTTCCGGGTTTCCCCTTTGGATTGTACCGTGTACTTTAATGTTATTTACAGTTCCTTTACTCCTTATATCCTCTAAGGAGGTCTCTGCTTTTCTCTTTAATCCTGCTTCGAAATAAATGTGAAATTCTTTAAGCGTTTTCCCATCACTGATCCATTCATCACCCAAAATATCATCCCAGGCGCTGTTAATGATATATAAGGCGATTATTTCCCGGCGTCCGTTTTGGGCTAGAGAAAAAGCGGCTTTCTGTGATTGCTCAAGGTTGGGATAACCATTAGCCAGCAGCAATATTTTTTGGAACAGTTTAAACCCCTCCTTCATTAAATCGCGCAACGGATTCACTCCAATTTACTAGGGTTTTTCAAAAAGACCAGTGTGCCTGCCTGCATGCCGGATTCATTGTAAACAGGTATAATTTCACAAACAAGGTTAATTGCAGGCAGTGTAATTCTCCGGACAGAAGCTCCGTTGTGTTCTTGGATTGATGCGGCTAGTTCCGAGTTAATGTCGTTTATATTCATCCCTTTTTCTACTTTGCCCAAATAGTATTGGGCCATCATGTTGGCGGTATCGATTTTATTTTCTTGGGTGACAAATATTACGCCGTCCTCCAGAATTTCTATTAGTTTGGAAAACATAAGAGCGCATAATCGTTCTTTGGCCACGCTCTCACTGATTACAGCCAGTGATCCCAGTATTTTGCCGTTTTTGAAGATAGGGGAGCGTATTATTTCTAAGGATTTATCTGATTTCTTGAGAGTGAATTTTTTATTGCTTGCCCCAACATGTCCTAATATTTCTTTTAGATTTGTCTTTTTAAAGGTAATTTCTTTTTCCGGAAAGAAATCGTGTGCAGCTTTATTGGCAAAGATGATTCTATTAAATTTATTAGTAATCATGATGCCCTCTTTTAGGTGATTGAGAATGTCAAAATCTATGTTGTCAAAGTAGGATTTGGCACTGTTAGCCTGCCAGAATTCTACTAAGAACTGATAAATACAAAAGTAAAGCGCAAATAAAAGGAACATTATGGTTACTATGCGGTAAGTGTCAAAGTTGTTATCTTTGGCAAAAAAGAATAGCTGCAGCGACGTTCCCGCGATAGCGGTTTTTTTGATTGTATATTTTATATCACCACTGGTAAATTTCTTTACGTTTTGGGGATGAAACCTGCCCAGTTCGTTGGAGTCAAAAGGCCACACTAATGCTCTACCTGCATTGTCAAACAGGGCTACCTTATAATTGGGCTGTAAAAATTCTTGAAAGATTTCTTGTTTAAATTGGTTAATGGAAAACTCTATAATTAAAGAAACCTCTTTTTCTTCTATGCTGAGCGGGGCTGACACAAGCAAATGGCCGGTAGTATTAGCCGTACTGCCGGTGGATATGTAGGACTTGTTACTTTGTTGCGTTTGTTTGACTAAATCTTTGTTGGTAAAACGATAATTTTCTTTACCGTTAAGTGCCTTGATTACGTAACCACGGCTGTCAAGCAGGTATACATTGCTAATTCTGTTATCTGAGTCAGCAATATTTTTGATAGCGGCGGTGTTTTTTTGTAGTTCTATCTTTTGGGCCCAATTTTCGGTAAATAGCTTGAGTTCGTCAATAAAACCGTTGGTTTTATTGACGGCTATCTTCTGGATCCCTGCCTCATATTCCTGGATGGTCTGGTTTAAAAACCGAAATTCTACAATAAGAAATAAAGTAATAAAGCTTAAAATGAATATGGCTATAACCAGAGGTACTGTTTTTTTTGCTCCTAATATGTCCTTCATAAGCTGCCTCCCTGTAAGAGGTTGCTAAATCCAAAGTTAGAGAGATTCTAATGTATTAATCCTTTTTTGGCCGCGGATGCAACTGCTTCTTCAGTCGTTTTTACTCCCAGTTTGGTACATATTCCCTTAAGTCTCCTTCGCAGCGTGGAAAGGCTGATAAATAATTTTTCGGCGATGTCTTTTTGGTTTTCCCCGGTGGCAATTAATTGTAAAATCTTAATTTCCATGTTGTTTAATCCTGTTTCAGACAGGTTAAACAATTTACTTGTATCCAGGCCGGGATAAAGGTAGCGGCCGTCCCTGAGGGTGATTGTGATTGCCGATTTGATTTCATCAAAAGATGCATGCTTGGGAATAAAGCCATTCACCCCGTGTTCCATTGCTTTTTTTACAAACAATGGGTCATCGTATGTGGTGAGGGCGATATATTTCACGCCGGGGATTTTCGGGGAAATATGTTCACAAAGCTCAAGGCCGTCTCCATCCGGAAGCTTAATATCCAAAAGGATGATATCGGTATCCTTTTGCAGGTTGGCCATGGCTTCTTTGCACGAGCCCGCTTCCGCTACCACCATCATGCCGGGCTCCATTTCGATGAGACGCCGTAGGCCTTCCCTGACAATATGGTGATCTTCCACCAGCATAATTTTTATTTCCTCAATCTTGTCCACCGGCTTGTCCCTCCTTTAAGAGCGGGATGGTAAGGGTTACGGCAAAACCGCTCTCCGCAAACCCATAAACTAAATCACCGCCGATTAAATTCGCTCGTTCTTTCATACCCCATAACCCTTTGCCGCCTCCCTCAGAGTGGGGAATATCGCCGTTATCGACAATTTCTATCTTTAATAAATGGTCTTCCTGGGTAAAGAAAATATCTACTTCGTTGGCATTACTGTGCTTGGTTACATTGGTTAACGCCTCTTGGGTTATCCGGTAAATTACAATCTGAGCCGTCTTGCTTAAGTCCAGCGGGCGGTCCTGGTAGAATAAATAGACTTTGACGCCATGCGTTTGTTCGAAATTGCGGGCGTAGGATTCCAGAGCGGACAGAAGCCCTACTTTATCTATTAAGTAAGGATGAATGTCGTTCATGATGCTTCTCATATCATTGGCGGCATTTTGACAGTGTTTTCTCAATTGAACTAGCTGGTCATTGGTATGTGGCGGAATACTCTCTGCCCCGACATTTAAAATGTAATCCAGTGAATGTATGATGGGGGACATATTGCGTCCGATCCAATCGTGTATTTCAATGGAAATCTTTTTCCGCTCTGACTCAATGGCCTCAAACAAAAAACTTTTGTCGCGCCGTATCTCACTTGGCTGGGCAATCATTGCTGCTCCGGCCGGTCTGTTATACAAGGAAAATGGTATATAATCTACCGTCAACAGGGTTTTGTATCCTGAACGGCTGTAAAATGTTTGGTAAGCGTTAATATCTTCTCCGTCCAGAATAACGTTAAAGAGTGGTTGTATTATACTCTGGGTGTAGGGGAAATTGCTAACTGCTTCATTTAACGTCTTACCCTCTACTCTTTCTGCAGGTGTTGATAGAAGGTCTTGCGCTGCTTTATTGATCTTTGTAACGTATCCTTTGGAAGTTGTGATAACTACCGGGTTCTTAAGTTGGGTTGTCAATTGGTCCATACGGCTGAATTCAGTTAGTAGTGGCCAAAGGAACTTACGTGTCCCGATCAACAAAAGCAGTAAAGAAGTGAATATTGTGATGATGGAAAGTGTTCTCTTTGTGGCCTGAAGGGAAATAATGGTAGATAAATCTTTATCCATTGCTTCTTGGCGAAGTTGCCGGACGGAACTGATCTTCTCCTTAAGTTCAGAGCTTAAAAACTCATGCCGGTTCTTTAGCAGCTCTATAGTCTTTTTATCGCCTTGTTGTACAGCGGTGATAATGTCTTCTTCCACAAGGGAAACATATTTCTTGCTCGATATCATTAATTCACTGATGATTTCTTTTTCTGAAGAGTCGACCATATTATAAAGGTTGATCTCTTTTTTTGTGAGCCGGGTGCTTATACTGTGGAATTCTTCAACATATTTTTCCTCAGAGTATAAAACATAAGCACGGGTATTTGAAATCATTGCAGAAATGTCCAGAGATAAATCATAACTGGAACTTAAGATTTCGGTATCCCGGGTCAGTTTATGAACCCTTTGGGGTATGGTATACGAATCAAAAAGGTGAAGCAGGGGGAGCAAGAAAATGCTTGACAAGAGTACCAATAGCCATTTATTGAATTTGTTTTGAGGCATCATAATCACCTATCTACAGTGTATTAAAAATTTCTTACAAAAACGGTAATGTTCATTGATGAGAATATAAAGTATCAGCAGAATGAACGAAAAAGGTCACCGGAAGTATAATAATTGTCCAGGCGGGGACTCAAAACCTTCACAATGAACTACATGTATTGAATTTGCCCTTGAAAAAGATAAGATTAATGCAAATAGTATTATAAATATTTATCCAAACTATTAATTCCTTTAAAGTATCATACCTAATTAACTAAACTGATCTACTAATTAATATTAATGAAAGGGGGGGACATCATGGCACAGGAAAACAGAAACCCGGATATTGATCTCAGTGCAAAGGCCGACGATACCTTTTCCGCGGAAAGAGCTGAAGATATTATGGCTATTTTACTGGCAGTGGTAGCTTTCTTGATTTGCTGGGCTTTTCCGGAGCAGGTTACACAATTTTTTAAAAGCACTTTATATTGGATTTAATTAATTATTTCTTAAATTTCTGAGGGGGGAAGTCATCGTGGGAGAAAAAGCAAAAGGTTTAATATCTCCTGATTGGAAACAAGCCATTCCAGGCCTTATAGTTTGTATTATATTTGCATACCTGGCTATGAACTTTAGTCATACTTTAAAAGTATTGCACCAGGATGGTGTAGGCTGGGCTACGTTCCTGTATGTAAGTGCCCAGTTCAAGTATGTTGCTATTTTGCTGTTAGGTGGAATCTTAATCCGTAATACGGTAGGGGTGCCGAAGTCTTGGATGCGCGGAATTATGGCCGCCCGTCCCATTATTAAACCCGGTATTATTCTTCTTGGTGTTCACTATGTATGGTCTGATGTAATTAAGGTAGGCGGCGTGGGGCTGCTGCTGACCAGCATATTTATTTTCGGTACTGCGGCGACAGTAATGGTGGTGTCCAAAAAATTTGGTGCCCCCGACGGCTTGGGTGGTATTATGGCAGCAGGAACCGGAATTTGTGGTGTTTCTGCCATTATTGCTACGGCACCTGTTGTACGGTCTAAACCTCGTGATCTAGCTTATGCTATCGGTACAATTTTGCTTTTTGGTACTGTAATGCTGTTTATCTTCCCGTATATAGGTATGGCTCTTGGTCTGGAACAAGCACAATTTGGTGCCTGGGTAGCGCTGGCTATCCTGAATACGGCCCAGCTGATTGCCTCTGCCGAGTGGTACGGTGCGGGTGCGCGGGATACCGCTGTGCTGATTAACGCCGCACGGATTATGTTTATCCCGGTTATCGTGCTGTTTTCTCTGTGGTACTATGTTATCAAAGGGCAAGCTGCCAATGCAGCTGGCCGTGGAGGAGATGTTGCTACCGCCGGTGCAAATAGTGTAGGAAATGTTAATATTGACAAGTGGCAACTATTTAAAGATAAGTTCCCTGTATTTATAATTGGTTTCTTCATCTTTGTTGGATTAAACAGTGCTAATACCGGCTTTTTCGGCGGGCCTGATGTTGAAGGTTCCGCATTCTGGGCTATTAATAATATGTATAAATGGTTCTTCGCCGTTGGTTTTGCAGGTATTGGACTCATGATTTCTATTGATGACCTGAAGAAGGCCGGCGGCACAGCCTTTGCTATTGGCTTCGGTGCTGCTTTAGCTAAGGCGGTCCTTGGATTAATTGCCGTTTACCTGATTGGTGCCGAACTGCTGACTGTTGTAGGTGGATAACCAGTTCGGGAGTGGTGAATAATTAACCACAGGGGAGGGGTGCCTCCCCCTGTGGTTTTTTAACCTAAACTTAGCGATGAACGGAGGCAGTGATTTGATAAAGCAAATTTTGGTTTGCCTCGACGGAGAGGAACATTCTCAGAAGGCACAGGAATATGCTATTTTTTTAGCGGGAGCAGTTAATGCACGGATTACTGCCTTACATGTCGAAAACCCGTATTTGAAACAGTTTCATCATGAGATTTATGCTACCGGTCGCAGGGAATATGTGGCGTACGTGGATGATATGCTGCAGGATCAGTGTGCCGAGATTCTTACCTATTTTGGCAAACAGGCACAGGTAAAAGACTTGAAATACAATACCAAAAGTCGCCACGGTGTGCCCCTGGAGGAAATTGTTGGTGAAACGCAAGATAACTATTACGATATTGTGGTTGTCGGAGGTAAGCGATTACGCGGGTTGGAAAAGTACAAATCGGGAAACCTGCCGGAAAAGCTGCAAAAAGTTTTAGATGTGCCGCTGTTAACGGTAAAAATACAGTAGCTCTCTCCTAGGAAGGGGTTTTTCATGCAAACGTACGAATTTGAACGGGGCGCTGACCTTAACCTGAAACCGGAGAAGATATTTGATTTCCTTCGCAACGTTAAGCTGCTATTGGACTTAACTCCTTATTTCGAAGTTAAAAGGGTGGAAAAGTTGAATGATACCGCCCTTGCAGGGGATGCCGGGTATGGGTTGGAACTGGTGGATGATGTAACCGGCCAGGATTCCAATGATCAGATAATGATCGATGAATGCAGGGAAGGTCACAGGATTGAGTGGGCATTTCAGACAGAGGACAGACGTGTTATTTTTGAAATTCAACCACGGGAAGGGGGTTCCCGGTTAATATTGAAGGAAGTTTATCGCCTTTCAGAAGACATAGATTTTAAACATATTGACCGCTTGTCCCGGGACCACCTGCTTTGGATACGAAGTATTGCGCAGTACCTCCGGCTGTATGAAAAAAGCTCACTTTACAACAGGGTTATGCGCCGCATTATGGAGAAGACGTGGCTTCCCATGACTCCTTCCCAACGCCGCATAGCCTTACTTATTTTACTCATTCAAGGGGCTGTGCTGGTATTGTTCATCTTTGGCGTGATGATGATATACTTAAAGTCGGCCCTTCAAGGCCTGTTATGATGTTATGAAAAACCTCCAGGGTACCTGGAGGTTTTTTTCTTAATGTTAGATAATAAACATTCTGTCGTTTAGTCGACAATTTTGACGGAAATTTAGCAGGGAAATGTAAACCGCCGGAGAATATATTTAGATATTACATTAGTTTTAAAGTTTTAAAAAATTCCACAATCTAAAAACTAGAACATAGGTGTGTACAATTTTTGTCTTTGGTACCAAAAAATATTAGCAAGTGCTAATTGATTTTCTCAGGGCGGCTTGTGAGCCTTGTGAAAAGTATTATTATCCTGGTATCATTTTTGCAATAGTTTGAGAATGTTGAGTGGCTTAAGGGGGGGAGCATATGCGGTGAAGCCAAAGGTATCAGTTTATGGCTACGCCTGAATTGTCTTTTAGTCAGCCAGGCATATCTTAATTTTTTTTAAGGAACCAATTAGCTAATAAAGGGGTAGATGCTATGGTCAAGGATGGTTTTACGTCTAAGATTAAAGAAATTAGTGAACAAAATCCCAACCTCTGCATGCAGTGTGGGACCTGCAGTGCGAGCTGCACAGGGATTGGTGCGATGGAAGAGCTGCCCAGGCAGGTAATGCGCCTGCTTCAACTGGGAAAAGACAGGGTGCTGGAATCTCCGTCTATTTGGATGTGCACTACATGTCTTACTTGCACTGCCCGCTGCCCGCGCGGTATTGATATTGCCCGCGTAATGGAGGCATTGCGAGTGGTTAACCTGCGTCAAGGAAACGAGGTTCTGGTTCTGGAAGATATTCCGCTGGAACTGCTGACGGAAGTTCCCCAAATGGCCTTGACCAGTGGATTTCGCAAACTTAGCGCATAAAGGAGGGATAAAATGGCCATTCCGTATTTCCCAGGGTGTACATTAAAAACCAAGGCCACGGGGTTGGATGACTCCACTCGGGCAACACTGGCCGCTTTAGGGTTGGAAGTAGCCGAACTGCCTGAATGGACTTGCTGTGGGACGGTATATCCGCTGGCCCAGGATAACTACATGGGTAAGGTAGCGGCAGCCCGTATTTTAATCAATGCATCCAAAGAAGATGACGGCCGCCTGGTTACAGTATGTTCTTTTTGCTATAACGTGCTTAAGCGTGTTAACCATGCTATTAAGAATGATGAAGAAACTCGTACAAAATTAACCCAGTTCTTAGAAGAGGAATATGCAGGGGAAACAAAGCTTGTTCATCCTTTGGAACTGCTCAGGGATGATGTTGGGTTTGATTCCCTGCAGAAAAAGGTGAACAATAAGTTGAAAGGTATCAAAGTGGCGAGTTACTACGGGTGTATGCTTTCCCGCCCGGCTACGGAGATGCAATTTGATGAGGAACCGGAAAATCCCACAGTCATGGAAGATTTAGTTAGTGCTATGGGAGCAGAGGCAGTTGACTTTAAGTATAAGACCACATGTTGTGGGTCTTACCAGGTAATGAAAACATATGATTTGGTGGTTAAGAAAGTGCGGGAAATCCTTGAAGGCGCGAAAGCGAAGGGTGCCCAAGTTATTATCACCAGCTGTCCACTCTGTCAATTTAACCTCGATTGGATACAAGAAAAAATAGCGGAAGAAGACAGTAGTTTTAACAAAATACCGGTGTTGTATTTTACTCAGCTTTTAGGTGTGGCTCTCGACGTGCCTGTTGAAAAGCTGGGATTAGAAAAGAATTATGTCGATCCTAAACCGTTGTTACAAGGTTAAATTGCAACTATTGCATGATAAGGAGGCAAGCGTATGCCTGAAGAAAAAATGGTCAACATTTATATTATGAACAAGCAGTATGAAGTTCCTGCCGGGGTAACCATTATGAAGGCCATGGAATTTGCCGGTTACCAGTTTGTCAGGGGTTGTGGCTGCCGGGGCGGTTTCTGTGGTGCTTGTGGTACCGTGTACAGGAAGCCCGGTGATTTTCGCCTGCGCAGTGGACTGGCCTGTCAGTTGCAAGCGGAAGAAGGAATGTACCTAGCCCAGATTCCTTTCTACCCGGCTAACCGGTCAACTTATAACTTACAAGAGCTAACTCCTGAGCTATCCACCATTCTTACTAATTATCCGGAAGTAACTCGCTGCTTGGGCTGTAACCAGTGCACCAAGATTTGCCCACAGGGCCTCGATGTTATGGACTATATAGCAGCGGCTCAGCGCGGTGACATAGAAAAAGCGGCTCACATGTCCTTTGACTGCATTATGTGCGGGCTGTGTGTTTCCCGTTGTCCTGCCGAGATTGTTCATTATAATGTTGGTATTCTGTGCCGTAGGCTTTACGGGCGCCACATTATTCCTAAGGCTGAGCACCTGGCCAAGCGGGTGGAGGAAATTAAGTCCGGCAAGTTTGATGGCGAATTGAACGATCTGATGGGTAAGACCCAAGAAGAGCTTACCAAGATTTATGATGATCGCGATATGGAGCAATAAGGCTGCCCGTATGAATTGTGGCTGCTCGTGATAATGAGAAAAGGATGGTGACAAAATGTACACAGCGGAAATGCTGGAGTTAATAAAGGTTGTTGAGCAAACCAGGGAAAAGCGCATGAGCGAAACCTTTCCCCGTATAAATGTGGAAGAAAAGAATAAATTACTGCGTGGTTTTCACCCGGACTATATGGACGGGGCAATGAGGCCGGTGCAACTTGGACCAAACAAGGGTGATGCACTGCCCCATGAGCACGTTGATATTCTGGAGAGTCGTTCCTGGGTTGACCCGGCGGACGTAGATCTGGAAAAAATAGATTTTGATGTAGATGTATTGGTTATCGGTGGTGGCGGCGCCGGTACTTCCGCGGCCATTATGGCAGCTGAGGGCGGGGCTGACGTTCTGATGGCTACCAAGCTGCGTCATGGTGATGCCAATACAATGATGGCAGAAGGCGGTATTCAGGCTGCTGACAAGGAAAACGACTCACCCCCTATCCATTATCTGGATGTTATGGGCGGTGGTGGCTTTTTAAACATTCCCGAATTGGTTAGCGCGTTGGTAAGCGACGCTCCCATTTGTATTGAGTGGCTTGAGAATTTTGGTGCAATGTTCTCCAAGTTCCCAGATGGCACAATGAATACTATTCACGGCGGCGGTACTTCACGTAGGCGTATGCACTTTGCCCATGACTATACCGGTGCCGAAATAATGCGTACACTGCGGGATGAGGCTCGTAACAGGGGTGTTAAGGTGCTTGAATTTGCCCCGGCTGTAGAGCTTTTGAAAGATGACCAGGGACAAGTAGCAGGTGCAATCCTGTATAATATGGAAACTGAAAAGTATTATATAGTCAGGGCTAAGGCTGTTGTTATGGCTACCGGTGGATCAGGGCGCCTGCACATTAATGAGTCGCCTACCACAAACCACTATGGTGCTACAGCAGACGGTATTATCATGAGTTACCGGGCCGGTGCCAAGTTGGCATTTTTGAATGCTACCCAGTTTCACCCCACCGGTGTTGCCTTCCCCGAGCAGGTTGTGGGACAGCTGGTAACAGAGAAAGTGCGTGGTTTAGGTGCTCAGCTGGTAAACATTGAAGGTGAACAGTTCTTTTATCCGCTAGAAACAAGGGACGCCGTTTCCTCAGCCATTATCCGGGAATGTCGTGAGCGCGGTAAAGGTTTAACAGTGCCCAGTGGTTCTGGTGTATGGTTGGACTCACCGATGATTGATATTATCCATGGTAAGGGTACTGTACAAGAAGAACTCCCGGCCATGTTCCGTATGTTTGATAACTTCGGTATTAAGATGGATGAGACTCCCATTATTATTTACCCCACTCTGCATTACCAGAATGGCGGTGTATTAATTAACGATAAAGCTGAAACTGAAATTGAAGGCCTTTATATTGCAGGTGAGTGCGCCGGTGGAGTACACGGGCGTAACCGCTTGATGGGTAACTCTTTGCTGGACATTTTGGTATTTGGCCGTCGTGCCGGTATGAATGCCGCTGAGAAGGTCAAGAATGTTAAAGTTGGTAAACTTAACCTGGAGCATGCTGCTGAGTATAACCAAGAATTAGACAAGCTTGGATTAAATGAAAGAGTTGCTCCTATTCTTATTCCTGACTACCGTTACAAGATCAGTGGTTAATTATTAAAGGTGATTATTATTAAATATCCCACCGAGGCTATTTGAGTGGCCACGGTGGGATATTTTTGTGATACTTTAAAATATTGACAAGCGCGCTATAAGTAAATGATTTAGCGTGCTTTTTTTATGAGGCTTTACCTTTCTATTAATTATAAACCTAACTTTTAGAAGTGGCTAATTGTTAAGGTAAATGGTTGACGAGCCATAGTATTTTCGAATATAATGACAGAAAAATAATCAATGCGCAAAATTTCGCTAGTATAATAGTAAAAGTTGCAAAAAGAGACACTACTTTTGCAACTTTATCTAATATAATTATAATATTAAAAAGGAGGAATTGTGAACTTGGCACTATTACTATTTATTTACGTGTCTATAGGGGCTTTTATCGGCCTGTCCATTTACCGGGCATGCCAATACGCAAAAATGCCCCTACATGGACGATGGGAACTCTATCCTGTGCCCAAGGAGCCGGGTGAAAGAGGTCATTACGGCGGGTCCTATTACGAGGAATTGGAGTACTGGACAAAGCCCAGAAAAGTTTCTCACATGGGTGAAATGAAAGAAATGCTAAAAGAAATGCTCTTTATCAAAAACCTTTTTGTCAATCAAAAGAGGCAGTGGTATCTAAGCTACTCACTTCATTTAGGGATTTACTTGCTGGGACTGTGGACTGTTCTGCTGCTGGTTGGAGCAATCGTGGAATTAACGGGGACGCCGGTAGTTGCCGTTAACACCAGCCCAGTGACCGCAATTATTTATTATCTAACCTTATATGCAGGACTCGCAGGTGTAGCCTTGTTGACAATTGGTTCCGGCGGACTGGTCATCAAAAGAATAGTCAATAATGCATTCAGTAAATATACAACCCCGCAGGAATACTTTAACCTACTTTTCCTTTTTGCTGTAGCGCTATCAGGGCTGGTAGTATGGAGCGCGGACCCGGCCTTTAATTACGGCCGCGAGATATTTAAAGGCCTGATAACTTTCTCGCCCATTACGGCCAATGCTGCTTTAACTGTACACATTGTACTACTGGGCGCTTTAATGATCTATATTCCCCAGACCAAAATGAGTCACTATGTAGGCAAATACTTCGCCTTTCATAAAGTATTATGGGAAAATGAACCCAACTTAAGGAACTCCAAGATGGAAGAAAAAGTTAAAGAAAACCTGAGTTATAAGCCCAGTACAGCATGGTCGGCACCCCATATTAATCCCGGTGCTGCAGCCCCGGAGAAAAAATAACAGTAAGAGAGTAATCGGAGAGGTGGACACACTGTATGGATAATATAAAACCTCAAGATATGGGCAAAACATCGGACGTCATAGTCCGGCCGGAAAAATTGATGCCTCTGCCCGCCCCATATGACAAGCCGGGTATGGAACCAGAATTTAAACCCGTTAAAGACACATGGAAAGAAGACTTCTGTACCAGCCTGGACGGGTTTGTGGGCAATGACACCCTGGCAAGGCCCAAAACAAAAGAAGAAGAACAAGAAATGATCAAAAAATTCCTTAGTGGCCTGGACAAACTTTTTTCAGACCAAACCAACCGGGGTTACCTACAGCCCCTGGCGCTTTCCTTTGAATACTGTGCCAAGTGTAACACCTGTTCAGAGGCCTGCCACACCTTTAAATCCAGTGGCGAAACAGAAATATACAGGCCCATCTTTCGTTCCGAAGTACTGCGTAAAATATACAGAAAACATAAAAACGGAGATAGCCTGGTAAACCGCTTCATCGGCGGAGACATTGATTTAAACATTGAGACCATCCTGCGCCTGGGAGAGTTGGCCTACCGTTGCAACCTTTGCCGGCGCTGTGCCCAAACTTGTCCTTTGGGCCTTGATAACGGGCTCTTAGCCAGGGAAATCAGAAAGATCTTTAGTATGGAAATGGGGATTGCCCCCAAACCACTACACGAAAAAGGAACAGTTAACCAGTTAAAGATTGGATCTAGCACCGGTCTGAATAAAGCAGCTTTATTAGACGTAATTGAATTTATTGAAGAAGATATGTACGATAAGACCGGTAAAGAATACAAAATTCCCATGGACAAAAAAGGAGCCGATATCCTTTTAACTCATAATGCCGGTGAATTTTTGGCCTGGCCCGAAAATCCGGCAGCCTTTGCTATCATCTTTGAAGAAGCAGGCCTGAACTGGACCCTGAGCAGCGAGATGATCGGATACGACAACGTAAACTACGGCCTTTTCTACGATGATGCCCAGGCAAAGAAAATTGGAATTCAGCAATTTAAAGCCGCCAGAGATCTTGGTGTTAGAAAAATCGTGATCGGTGAGTGTGGACATGCCCACAAGGCGGCAACAGTAAGCATGGACCGTAATGTGGCCGGTGAAGATAATATTCCCCGGGAAAGCTTTCTTCCACTACTGCAGGATCTGATTAAAAAGAAAGCAATCAAGCAGGACCCCTCGCGGAATAACTTCCCCGTTACCTTGCATGACCCTTGTAATATGGCACGTATGATGGGCCTTATTATGCCGCAGCGGGAAATTATTAAAACCATATGCCCGCAGTTCAGGGAAATGACTCCCAACGGAGCACGAAACTACTGTTGCGGTGGCGGCAGCGGATTTGCCATCATGAACTCCTTTAATTTCCCTGAATTTAGAAATAAGGTAGCCAGCAGGATGAAGTTCAAACAAATCCTGAATGCTTTCCAAGACACCATCGAAGACCCTGAAACCCCTAAATATGTCTGTGCCCCCTGCTCTAACTGTAAAGGGGCGATAAGAGATATTTTGGAATACTATGAAACTACCGCCAAATTTAATGTGCATTACGGCGGCCTAGTGGAGCTGGTGGTAAACGCTATGCCGCAGTTTGAACGGCCTTTCCTAGATTTCCTTGATGAGGAAGCCGGGATGATGTAAAAAAGTTAAACATAATAATTAATATTTATAATTTAACTGGAAGCCCGGTAAATTCGGGTTTTCAGTTTTTTTATGGACTATTTATTGAAATATTGTTCCTATTATAAGCGCAGGCAAATATTTCTGTCAATATATTTTCGGACAAGTTTTCGAAATTATTTAGAAAGTGTGTCGAAGAGTGCATTATGCACAATTCTAAAAATTGAAATGTACATTGTCTCGAAAATTTATATAAAAGATATTGACTAATTGACATAGGTTAAAATATAATGGCAAAAAATAATGGTTGCGTAATATTTCGCTAGTATAGTAGAAAAAATCTTGAGGCGTAAATGTCTATTCCATGTTAAAGCTTTATTAAGCCTGTGAAGCTTAGAAGATATTATAATCATGGGGCTGCTAAAGTTGCGTCTTTTTTTTGCAATCAATTTCGCTGGCTATAATTAAGGAGGAATTTCCTGTGACTATTAGTGAACATGAGGGCGTGAAAGGCTCGGTTATGGTCGTTGGCGGCGGCATAAGCGGAATGCAGTCCGCCTTAGATTTGGCTGAGTCCGGGCTAAAGGTGCACCTAGTGGAGGAGAAACCTGCCATTGGGGGAACCATGTCCAGGTTGGACAAAACATTTCCCACCAACGACTGCGCCATGTGTATTGTCTCCCCCAAGCTGGTAGATGTAGGAAGGCATTTAAACATTGATATTATTACCGGTGCAAAAGTGAAAGAAGTTAATGGCGGGCCTGGGAACTTTAGGGTTAAACTGGACGAAAAAGCAAGATACGTTGATTTAGATAAATGTACCGGCTGTGGGGAATGTGCCACCGCCTGCCCAGTGGAGCTGCCCAGTGAATTTGACGGCGAACTGGGTAACCGAAAAGCTGTTTACAAGCTTTACGCCCAGGCCATGCCATCTGCATATGCCATTGAAAAGAAAGGCACTCCGCCCTGCAGAGACGCATGTCCCGCCGGTGTAAACGTCCAGGGATATGTGCAATTGATTAAAATGGGTAAATACATAGACTCCTGGAGCTTAATTTACGAAAATAACCCCTTGCCGGCCGTATGCGGCAGGGTCTGTACGCATCCCTGTGAGTCCCAATGTCACAGGGGAAGTGTGGATAGCCCGGTTAACATAAGAGAGTTAAAGAGATTTGCCGCGGACCAAGCTTACAGTGACCCTGCACTATTACCCCTGCCTGAAACCCACTCACCAAAAGAGGAAAAAGTAGCTGTAATCGGTTCCGGACCCGCAGGATTATCCAACGCTTATCAGCTGGCTAAACTTGGCTACCAGGTTACTGTGTTTGAAGCCTTGTCCGCTGCCGGGGGGATGCTCCGTGTAGGAATTCCGGAATACCGGCTTCCTAAAGAAGTGTTGGAGCTGGAAATTAGCCTACTGGAAAAACAGGGGATTGAAATTAAATTGAACAGCAAGCTAGGGGTGGATTTTACTTTAGAGGAGTTAAAACAGCAGGGATATAAAGCCGTATTTCTGGCCTTGGGGGCTCATCAAGGTATCTCCTTAAATCTGCCCGGGGAAGAGCTGGATGGGGTAATTTCCGGTGTTGACCTGCTTAGGAATGCCAACCTGGGTGAAAAGGTAGAAATAGGTAAGCGAGTTGCTGTAATCGGCGGTGGTAACACTGCCATGGATGCGGCCAGGACGGCGTTACGCCTGGGAGCGGAGGAAGTCACCATCGTTTACCGCCGCTCTGAGGCTGAGATTACGGCTGCCCGGGAGGAAATTGATGAGGCCTTGGAGGAAGGCATCAAGTTTCAGATGCTTACCAGTCCTAAGACCATAACAGAGGACACCGGTAAGATTGCCGGGCTGGAGTGTATGCTCAATGAATTAGGAGAAGCAGACTCAGGTGGACGCCGCCGCCCGGTTCCGGTAGAGGGTAGTGAGTTTGTGATACCTGTTGACAATGTTATTTTAGCCGTAGGCCAGAAACCTGACCTCTCAGGTCTAGACACTGGTATAGATGTATCTAAGAAAAGCACGGTTGTGGCATCGAGGGAAACCGGTGTCACCAGTATTGCCGGGGTGTTTGCCGCCGGCGATGTGGTGACCGGCCCCGCCACCGTCATAGATGCTATCGGTGCGGGTAAGAAAGCCGCCTTTAGTATTGACCGTTTCTTGCGCGGTGAAGAAGTTTCGATCGTAGAAAACAATGCCGGTGTGAAAGTGGCAGGCTTTCCGTTACACAAATCCGGCAACACCCAAATTCCAAGAGTTGAAACCACCCTGGTCGAACCTAAGGAACGAATTAAAAACTTCCAGGAAGCGGCCCATGGCATAACGGAAGAGAAGGCCCATAGCGAAGCAGATCGCTGCCTTAACTGCGGAGTGTGCTCCGAGTGCGGAGAGTGTGTAAAGGTATGCCAGGCTAACGCCATTGAGCATACCACCAAAGACAAAGAAGAGGAAATAGAAGTAGGAGCGATCATATTAAATCCGGGCGCAGACATATATGACCCCTCCGAGCTGGACTACTTTGGCTATAAACAATCTCCTAATGTACTCACCAGTATAGAATTCGAACGTATACTGTCCGCCTCCGGCCCGTACCAGGGACACATGGTACGTCCTTCCGACGGAAAAGAGCCGAGCAAAATAGCCTGGATACAATGTGTAGGTTCAAGAAACGTCAAGATAGATCACGATTACTGCTCCTCTGTCTGCTGCATGTATGCTATCAAAGAGGCGGTAATTGCTAAAGAACATAGCCCCAGCGATCTGGAAACCACCATATTTCTGATGGATATGCGCTCTTATGGAAAAGACTTTGAGAAATACTATACACGTGCCAGGGACGAACAAGGTGTACGTTTTGTTAAGAGCCGTATATTTAGCGTAAACCCAGCACCTGACGGTTCAGACAACCTGGCTATCAGGTATAGCGACGAGGAAGGAAATGTCTACTGGGAAGAATTTGACATGGTGGTTCTTTCAGTGGGCTTTAAAGCCTCATGCGGCTCAAAAGAATTGGCTAAAGCCGCTGGAGTGGAGCTAAATGAATTCGGTTTCTGTAAAACCCAGGAGTTCTCCAAGGCCATGACCACACAGCAGGGTATATTCGCCAGTGGAGTGTTTGCAGGGCCCAAAGACATCCCGGAGACCGTAGTCGATGCCAGTGCCGCTGCAGGCTATGCCTCACGCATGCTGTCTGAGGCCCGGGGGACACTAACCAAAGTTAAAGGGTACCCGCCCGAGAAAAATGTTGGCAAGGGAAAACCTCGCATAGGAGTGTTTGTCTGTAATTGTGGTATCAACATCGGCAGCGTGGTTAACGTTCCCGGCGTGGTTGATTACGTAAAGGGCATAGAAAACGTGGTTTATGCTCAGGAATTCTTGTTTACTTGTTCTCAGGACAGCGTAGAGAAAATCAAAGAAATAATTTCAGAGCAGGATCTTACGCGGGTAGTGGTGGCATCATGCACCCCCCGTACGCATGCCCCGCTTTTCCAGAGCGCTTTGAGAGAGGCCGGTCTCAATCCTTACCTTTATGAACACGTAAATATTAGAGAACACTCTTCCTGGGTACACCGTGACAATAAGCCGGGGGCAACCCAAAAAGCAAAGGACCTGGTAAGGATGGCTATAGCCAAGGTTGCCCTTTTAAAACCGGTGACACCGACATTTACCGAAGTAAACCATACCTCGCTGGTAATAGGAGGCGGAGCGGCGGGAATGTCTGCGGCTCTTTCACTGGCAGAGCAAGGCTTTGACGTCTGCCTGGTTGAGAAAGAACATCAACTGGGCGGGCACATGAAACATATTCAATACACTTTAGAAGGTCAGGATCCTCAACTAGAGCTTAATAATTTAATTGATCAGGTGACGAATAATAACAGAATCACCGTCTATACCGGGGCTGAAATACAAGACTCGGACGGCTACCCTGGAAACTATCGAACAACAATTAAAGTAAGCGATAAAATCGAAGAGCTTGAGCACGGCGGGAGCGTATTAGCTACCGGTGCCGGTGCCGCAAAAACTGAAGAGTATCTTTATGGCCGGCACCCGCAGGTGGTAACCCAAGTTGAATTAGAAGAAAAACTGGCATCGGGAGACGGCACAGACCTGGAAAATATAGTGATGATACAGTGCGTAGGCTCAAGAGATCAAAACAGGCCTTACTGCAGCCGAATATGCTGTCAGCAGGCACTCAAAAATGCACTCAAGCTTAAGGAGATCAATCCCAGTGCCAACATATATATACTTTACCGTGACATTCGGTCCTATGGGCTGATGGAGAAATACTACACCAGGGCCAGACAAAAAGGTATCATCTTTATCCGTTACAATGAACAAGAAAAGCCTAAAGTAAGCGAGCAGGATAACACCCTTTCCGTAACTGTTAAAGAACATGTACTAGGCGAGCTTATCACCATTGAGCCGCACTTACTGGTGCTCAGTACCGGCATCGTGCCCAACACGGAAAACCAGAGGCTCAGTCAGCTGTTCAAAGTGCCATTGGACGCTGACGGGTTCCTTTTAGAAGCTCATATGAAGTTGCGCCCGGTTGATTTCTCTGCCGAAGGACTTTATCTGTGCGGGCTGGCTCATGCCCCGAAACTGGTGGGAGAATCAGTGCAGCAGGCCAATGCAGCGGCTATGCGGGCGGCCACACTGCTATCCAAGGAAAAATTGGAAAATGTAGGCATTACCGCCACGGTGAATAAGAAGCGCTGCGTAGGCTGCGGGGTATGCGTGGAGGCGTGCAGTTATAATGCGCGGGAAATTGATCCTATCAATAAGGTGGCTAAGGTAACTGATGTACTTTGTCAGGGCTGCGGTGCGTGCGTGGTGGCTTGCCCTAACGGTGCCACGCAACAGAAAGGTTTTGAAAAGTCACAAATGCTGGCGGCCTTAAAGGCTGCACTGCTGTAAGGGGAGGTGAACAAAGTGAGTTCAAATAAAAAGAGTGCAATAGTACACCAAATGACTACAAAGAAAAAGGGAGCCGTTTTAGTCATCGGGTCAGGTATCAGTGGTATGCAATCATCTCTGGACCTGGCAGAGTCTGGATTTAAAGTATACCTTGTAGAGCGTAAGCCCAGTATCGCCGGGACCATGCCCATGTTGGACAAAACTTTTCCTACCAATGACTGTTCCATGTGTATCCTTTCCCCCAAGGTAGTGGATGTGGGAGGACACATGAATATTGAAGTGATGACTATGTCCGAATTAATTGACTTGGAGGGCGAGCCCGGCAATTTCCAAGCCAGTATAAAAACCCATCCCCGATACGTGGATGTTGACTTATGCGTGAGCTGCGGTAGGTGTGAGACTGTATGCCCACAAACGGTAACCAATAAATTTAACCAGGGTTTGGACGAATGCAAGGCTATTTACAAGCCTTATGCCCAGGCCTTTCCCAATGCCTATGTGATAGACAAGGAAAATTGTATCGAATGCGGTCAGTGTGAAGAAAAATGTGGGCGTAATGCAATTGATCATAATATGCAGGAAGAAGTCAAAAGCCTTAACGTGGGTGCGGTGATTCTATCCCCGGGATTTGATATCTTTGACGCCGGCCTTAGGGGTGAGTTTGGTTTCGGGGTATATGACAATGTGGTAACCAGTCTGCAGTTTGAGCGGCTGTTGAGTGCCTCCGGCCCCCATCAGGGGCATTTGATAAGGCCATCTGACGGGATTGAACCTAAAAAGGTTGCCTTTATTCAATGCGTGGGCTCACGGGAACCCGGGAAAGAAAGAAATTATTGTTCCGGCGTTTGCTGTATGTACGCTACCAAAGAGGCCATGGTGGCTCAGGAACACGCGCCGGGGCTTCAATCTTCTATCTTCTGCATGGACGTACGTGCCTACGGTAAAGGGTTTGAGCAGTATTACAAACGGGGGCAGGATGAGTACGGTATTCAATATGTGAAGTGTATGGTTTCTTCCGTCAAGGAACTACAGCAGAGTAAAAATCTTTTATTACGATATAGTATGCCGGACGGTAGTTTACAAGAAGAAGAGTTCGACATGGTGGTTCTATCGGTAGGTATCCAGCCTTCTGCAGGCACAGTGGAATTAGCCCGTGTGGCCGGTGTGGGCCTGGACGAATTCGGTTTTTGTAAAACTGAGGGTGAAATATGTACCACTTCCCGCGAGGGAGTGTTTGTGGCCGGAACCTTTGCCGGTCCCAAGGATATTCCGGAAACAGTGGCAGAATCCAGCGCGGCTGCGGCTTATGTTTCTCGCCTATTAAGCGATGTAAGGGGCACTTGTACGGAAATGAAACCTGATATACCGGAGAGGGATGTTTCCGGGGAACCACCCAGGGTGGGAGTATTTGTTTGCAATTGCGGTATAAATATTGGCAGCGTAATTAACGTTCCAGAAGTGGCAAAATATGCTAAGACGCTAAAAGATGTGGCCCATGCCAGCGAGTTCCTTTTTGCTTGTGCCCAGGATAGCCTGGAAAAGATTAAAAAACGGATTAAAAGCCAGAAGTTAAATCGCATTGTGGTTGCTTCATGTACCCCCAGGACGCATGCTCCTTTATTCCAAAATGCCCTTAGCGAGGCGGGACTTAACCCTTATTTATACGAGCATGTGAACATAAGGGAGCATTCTTCTTGGGTGCACAAGGATGAAGGCGACAAGGCTACGGAGAAAGCAAAAGACCTTATCCGCATGTCAGTGGCCAAGTCTCGTACATTGAGTCCTATTTATACTACTTTTACGGATATTAACCGCAAAGCGCTGGTAGTAGGAGGCGGGGCCGCCGGAATGTCAGCGTCCCTTTCGCTGGCGGAACAAGGTTTTGATGTTTGCTTGGTGGAAAAAACTACCGAATTAGGCGGCAATTTAAAGGACCTGCATTATTCCATCTATGGCCGGCAGCCAGGGGCCATCCTGGAAGGCCTGAAAAATAAGGTTACTGATCATGCCGGGATTAAAGTTTTAAAAGGTAGTGAAGTTGTTGAAGTGGGTGGTTACCCTGGTAGTTATAGGACAAAAATTAATACCGCCGGAGAAATGCAAGAAATTGTACACGGCTGTACCGTGTTGGCCACCGGGGCAGAAGAAGTAAAGCCATCGGAGTACCATTATGGTGAAAGCCCCAAAGTGGTGACCCAGACTGAACTGGAGGGTAAAATCAGCCGCGGTGAAATGACCGGCATAAAAAACGTTGTTATGATCCAGTGTGTGGGCTCTAGAAGTGAAGAAAGGCCGTATTGCAGTAGAATATGCTGTACACAGGCTGTTAAAAATGCTTTAAAAATAAAGGATACCAACCCTGAGGTTAATGTATACGTTCTATACAGGGATCTAAGGGTATATGGGACCAAAGAAAAGTATTATACTGAAGCCCGGCAAAAAGGAGTTATCTTTATCAGATATGAACCCGAAGAAAAACCGGAGGTAATAGCCGGGGAAAACGGGGTAGAAGTGAAAATTAAAGATCATATTCTGGGTTATACACTGGCCATTGATGCCGATGTGTTGGCTCTTAGTACGGGCGTTATGCCAGGTGCCGACAACGAAAAGTTGAGCCAATTGTTTAAGGCATCCTTAAATGACGAAGGGTTCCTTTTAGAGGCGCACATGAAATTACGCCCGGTGGACTTTGCCGCTGACGGTCTGTATCTGTGCGGTTTGGCTCACTCTCCCAAGCTGGTTAGTGAATCAATTGCTCAGGCTAATGCTGCGGCCATGAGGGCTGTTACCCTGCTGTCCAAGGATCGCCTACAAAATGTGGCTATGACCGCCACCGTGGATGAAGAAACGTGTATTGGGTGCGGTCTCTGTGTAAAATCATGCAGCTATGATGCCCGCTATATTGACGAAGATACAGGAGTGGCTGGGGTAACGGGTGTGCTTTGCCAGGGCTGTGGTGCCTGCGTAGTTGCTTGTCCCAGTGGCGCAAGCCAGCAGAAGGGATTTGAAAAAGGACAAATGTTGGCCCTGATGAAGGCTGCCATGTTTTAGAAAAAAACAAGCAAAAAGGAGCTGATCATTCCATGAGCGTAGCCTTAAAAGATAATGAAAGACTTCCCGTAGAGGAGTTCACTGATGAAGTAAGGCAGCAGAGCCAGCAAGATTTCCAGCCCCGGATTATTGGTCTTGTTTGCAATTGGTGTAGTTATGCCGGTGCAGACCTTGCCGGCACATCCAGGGCCCAGTACTCACCCAATATACGGTTAGTGAGGGTAATGTGTTCGGGGGCTGTTGATCCATTATACATCTTAAAGCCCATCGTTGACGGGGCTGATGGTGTACTGGTAGGCGGGTGACACTCCGGTGACTGCCACTATGGTAGTGGCAATTACAAGGCACGCCGCCGCATAGCCATCGTAAGATCCACTTTAGAAACATTCGGTCTTAGTCCTGAACGTGTATGGTTTCGCTTTATCAGCGCATCGGAAGGAAAGCTGTTCGCCCAAACAGTAGATGAATTTGTGAAAAAACTCAAGGAATTAGGTCCCAACCCCCACCGTAACCCGTGGGAAATTTAACTGAGGAGGTGTAGGGTTCCCCATGAAAAACTTTACACTGGAGACAGGGACACAAAATATTAACGAAGCCTTAATCTCCTTTTTCCAGGGACTAATGGAGAACGGCGTGATTGACGCTCTGCTTGTGCCTCAGGAGGTAAAATCAAAAACCGCTGTGGTAATGACGCTGGTTAAAAAAACTGAGGGCTTAAAAGGCATTAATCCTTTAGCACCCGTGGCTATGACTAACGCTGCCAAAATTGTTTCCAATTTAACCGCGGCGGACCCGGGAGAAAAGATAGGCGTTGTTTTACGGTCATGTGAAGCTAGGGCGCTGGTTGAATTGGTAAAATTACAGCAAGCTCAATTGGATAATCTGGTGATCATAGGGATGGATTGTTTAGGTACCTTTGATCCTTTGGTATACCGGCAATTTGTATTGGACGGTAAATGGCAATTGGAATCCTGGCTGAATTCTGCCGCCGGTGGTGAAACTGCTGTGGAGGGCAAAGATGTCCGTTCTTCGTGTACCATGTGCGGACACATTACCACAGAGCATGCCCAAATATCCATTGGCTGGGCAGGTGTAAACCCGGCTGAACACCTGGTTGTTGAGGCTGAAGAGCAGATAGCCGATAAAATAAATGGTCTTGGCCTTAAGGATCGCGGCGACGACAGCAGCAGAACAGATACAATAAACCGCATCCGAGAAGAAAGAGAAGCATATAAATCCAAGAAATTTGACGAATTTGCATCGCGTACTGCAACAATGTCAGGTATGGCAGATGAGTTGGCCGGCTGTTTGGGCTGTTATAACTGCCGCCGTGCCTGCCCCATATGTTTTTGCCAGGAATGTGTGTTTGTATCACCTGTATTTAAACACGAGCCCGTAGACTATCTGAAATGGGCAGAGCAAAAGAGTGTTATTGAAATGCCAACGGATACCTTTTTGTTCCATATTACAAGGGTAAACCATATGGGGTTAAGTTGCGTTGGCTGTGGGCAATGTGAAAGTGCCTGTCCCAATAATCTGCCCTTAACTCTGTTATTTGGAACGGCAGGCAAAAAAGTTCAAGATATTTTTTCCTATGTTCCTGGTTGTAACCTGGATGAGCCGTTGCCCCAGACCACGTATCAAGAAAATGAATTAGAACCGCGCTAGGGAGGTTAGGGAGATGAATGGGAAAATGAAAATATTAGCCGGTACAGAAACCCTGCAGACTGACCCTAATTTTTCGGCGGTGGTTAGGGATAAAAGTGGGCAGCCGATAGAGCTTTGCTACCAGTGCCAGAAATGTGCTACAGGGTGTCCCGTATCTCATCATATGGATTATCACCCTAATCAAATATTACGTATGATCAGCTTTGGCTTGAAAGACCGAGTTTTGACAAGTTCGGCCATTTGGCTCTGTTCCGCGTGTGAAACCTGTGGAGTTCGTTGCCCCAACGGTATCAGGATTTCTGAGGTTATGGATGCCCTCCGGGTCATGTCTACTGCAAATAATCTTAGCCGGGCCAAACATACAGAGTCTTTTCATCGTATATTTTTGCAAGAAGTAAGGGCCAGGGGACGTGTGCACGAGGCTAAATTGATGGCCAAATATAAGTTGAAGTCAGGACAGTTTTTTACGGATTTAGACCTTGGATTGCAGATGTTTAAAAAAGGTAAGCTGCCGTTAATCCCGCGTGGCATAAAAAACAAAAAAGAAGTCCGAGACATATTTACCAGGTCGGAAATTTCCCGGGAAGGGGGTAAGTAGCAATGAAACTGTCCTATTATCCAGGCTGCTCCCTAGAGTCTACGGCTAAGGAATATGATCTCTCTTCCCGCTCGGTTTGCGCAGCCCTTGATTTGGAGTTGTTGGAGTTAGAGGATTGGAGCTGTTGTGGCTCTACCTCAGCACATAACCTCAATCATGCGCTGGCTTCCGCACTGCCGGCAAGAAACATAGCCCTGGCCCAAAAAAATGGGGTAGATGTAACGGTGCCCTGTGCTGCTTGTTTTGCACGTCTGAGGAAAGCTGACTACGTGATGCGTAATGATGAGGCGGCGCGGAAGGAAATAGAGGAAACCGTGGGTTTTAAATATCAGGACAATATTAAGATAATGTCCCTGGTGGAGGCTATGGTTGGCAAAGTAGGCCTGGGGGCTATTGCCTCCAAAGTGGTAAAACCATTAGAAGGTCTTAAGGTCGTTTGCTATTACGGTTGTTTAATGGTACGCCCCCCCGAGGTGCAGGGTTTTGACAGAGTAGAAAACCCGACCATGCTTGATGATCTAACAGAAACCTTGGGTGCTCAAGCGCTGAAGTGGTCCTATAAAACTGAATGCTGCGGCGCCAGCTTGAGCCTAACCAATACCAATGTAGTAGAGGAGATCGTGTCCAGGATTATAAATGCTGCCCGGGAGGCCGGGGCTGAGGCAATTGTAACATCGTGCCCCATGTGTCAGAGTAATTTAGAGATGAGGCAAGAAAAAGGGGAAAACCAAATGCCTTGCTTTTATTTTACGGAATTGATGGGTCTGGCTCTCGGGCTCAATGAAGCTAAGGGGTGGTTTAGAAAACACCTGGTTGATCCCGGACGGGTTGTAAATTTATAAAAAAGGGAAGGGATGCAATCCCTTCCCCTGCGAACTCTAACGCTCGTGGGGTTCCTTGGCCATATCAAGTATCCCGTACATTGTTTTGGCCAAACCCAAACCTGTAAGGCCCCATCCCAAATAGGGATTTCTCTCTCGCAAAGCCAGGCCGGTTCCGGATTCAATAGTGCCCAGAACGGTTAACAGCGGTCCATTATTCATTTGTTAACTCCCCCTTTTTTGTTAGAGTTCAAATATATTTTATCCATAGAGGCTTTCTTTATGTTGGTCGTAAAAAAAGAGGATAATTTAACCGCTATAGATAAAAATTTATATCATAGCTTTATTTAAAGACAGCAGGGGGAGGTGCTTTATATTGGTGATAGGTGTGTTAACGGTTGAAATTATGATCGGGGAAGCATCGTCGTTGAAAGGCAAGAGAAGGGTTTTGAAAAGCTTATTGGACAGGTTGAAGTCAAAGTATAATATTTCAGTCGCCGAGGTCGGAAAACAGGATTCATGGCAGCTTTCAACCATAGGTATCACCACAGTCAGTAATGAATCTTCACATGTACATAAAGTATTATCGACGGTAATTCATTTTATCGAATTCCACGGCGGCGTGGAATTGATTGACTACAGTACTGAGTTATTATAAAGGGGTGAATAACCCCTTTTTCTATTTGACGGGATCAACGGGATTCGTGGGATAGAGATTAAAAACAAAAAGAAAAGGCAAAAAACATTAGACAGGATTACAGGATTTGCAGGATAGGGGATATAGAAGGGGTGTTAAGAGGGTCACTTGCTGACATAGATCTAACCAAATTTTTTAGAATTATTATAAAAAATAAAACCCCAAAAAAGCTTCTAATATAAGAATCTGTAGGCAAAGGAATAATATTGGCATATAAACAAAGCAAAAAATCCTGTCAATCCTGTTAATCCTGTCAAAACTCACATGAACCATATACACAAACTAGAATGAAAATTTATTTTCGTAAAAAAAACAGCAAAGATACAAGATTGTCATTCTGAGTGCAGCGAAGAATCTGAGTATTTATGCGACTTTTAAGATTCTTCATTTCACTTCGTTTCATTCAGAATGACATGAATCTGGACTTTTTTAGCAGTCCCGGACGAGTCCTCTTGCTTCCTTGCTTAAAAGTATTGTTTGGGTCTTGGCTTATGGGTCTTTTTTTCTTTGACAGGATTACAGGATTTGTAGGATGCTTTAGGGTAGTGCTTTGGGGTCTTAAAAAACATTTTTGAATTATTTGTTTTAATATTTTGGACTGGTCCATAAGCTCTGTTTAGGTGATAAAGACTTTCGATTGTATTTTTGTATTTTTTTAACAATCCTGTGTATCCTGTTAATCCTGTCTAAAAAAATTGTTTACCCCAAAGCCTCACATGCAAAGCCTTTTACCCCGCTTATCCCGTTAAAACTCACATGAACCATATACATAAACTAGAATGAAAGTTTATTTTCGTAAAAAAACGACCCTAAAGGAATACCCCAAATGTTTTCCCAAAAGGAATACCCAAGGTGTTTTCATATCAAAAATGATGGCTATGCCTGTTGACCGGTGTTGGTTTCTTCACGGGCAGCTTTAAGTTCTGCCACCAGCATGCCGGTGAGGATTAACATGGACCCGGCCGCCTGCTGCCAGTTTAGAAATTCCCGTGCCAGCAAGTGAGCTGTGATGGCGGAAAAAACAGGCTCCATGGTAAAAATTATGGCGGTATGCGTGGGCGATGTATACCTTTGCACGCTGTTTTGAATCAGATACGCCAGGGATGTGGCCGGAATAGAGCATACTATAAAGCCTATCCATACCTGTCTTGTAAAATGCGAGGGCATGTTTTCGGTACCAAGGGCTACTATGAAACTGACCAGGGCTACCACACCTATTTGGAGCATGGCCAATAAAACCGGGTCATAATGCCCGGCGTAGCGCCCCACGGCAATAATATGGGATGCAAAACATACCGCGCAGAGAAAGATAAGTGCATCGCCATAATTAAGGCTGTAGCTGCCGCCTTTTAGGGTTAAAAATGCAAGTCCCAGGGCGGCACATGCCACACCGGAGATTACGAAGGGGCCGGGCATTTTTTTTAAGTATAATGCAGATATGATGGGCACTAGGACCACAGCCAGGCCGGTAATAAAACCGGCGGTAGCCGGGCCGGTATACTTTAGACCCACGGTTTGAAAGGCGTATCCCCCGAAGAGTATAAGCCCTATAAATATGCCTGTCTTAACGGTTTTCGTATTAATATATTTAAAATGCCTCCAGTAAATAAGTGCCAGAAAAAAGAGAGCAAAAGAGAAGCGCAGGGTTAGAAAATAATATGGCCCTATGTCGCTCAAGGCATCCTGAATAACCACGAAGGTAAGGCCCCAAGAAAAAGCGACAAACAAAAGGGCAAAATCTGCCTTTATCTGCCTGATGCGCAAGTAATCCATTATTTGTGATTCCTTCCTCAAAGATGTAGGTATTTTCTCACGGCCTTCGGGAACTGTCAACGGGGTTAAAAAATACTTTGTAACGAACATTTTATATATAAGAGGCAGGAATTTGACGGTTTTAGACGAAAGTCTTATAGGATTTGATTGGGTACTGGGAGGTGTAACAGGACCATTCAGGTACACTAATAGTTCTAAACTTTTATACAAGGGGGGTATTATGATGAAAAAGTGGTTAAGGTTTGGACTTATTGTAATTTCTATTTTTGCGTTAATTGCCGTCGCCGGTTGTGGCGGTGGCGGGGATGAGCCGGCTGCCGGTGAATCTTCGGGCGGGGAAGATCAGGCTAGTCAGGAAACAATTTTGGTGGCCTCGGACACAGCTTATGCACCTTTTGAATTCCAGGACCCGAATTCAGGCGATTATGTAGGATTTGACATGGACCTGGTTAAGGCTATTGCAGAGGTTAACGACTGGAACTGTGAGATTCGCAGCATGAATTTTGACGGTATTGTTCCTGCTTTGGAGAGCTCCAGCGTTGATATGTCCATTTCCGCCATGACCATTACTGACCAGCGTAAGGAAAAGGTTAATTTCTCCGTGCCTTACTACCGTTCCGGTCAGAGTGTAATGGTTGCGGCTTCTAATGAAGATATTAAGGGTTTTGAAGATCTGGACGGCAAACATATCGGTGCCCAAATCTCCACCACCGGCGCTATGGAGGCCAACACCGTGCCCAACGCTAATGTAACTGAATATAACACCATTAACGAGGCGTTTATGGCTCTGAGAAACGGTAACATTGACGCTATTGTTAATGATTTTCCCGTTAACGCTTACTTTATTAAGCGGGGCAATGACGATGTTAAGCTGGTAGGGGATTTGCGTACCAGTGAACATTACGGTATTGCTATACCGAAGGACAAGCCGGAGATACTGGAAAAGGTTAACAGTGCCCTGGAAACTTTAAAGGAAAATGGCAAATATGATGAAATTTATAAGGAATGGTTCGGAGAAGAGCCAGCGGAATATTTGCCGGGAGAGCCGACAGAACAATAAAAATGCTGATAACAAAAAACCGAAATTATAGATATGCGTAGCACTTGGGTGTTACGCATATTTTCCTGTTTCGGCTGGTAGAGGTGAGCTCATGGAAGTAGTAATTAATAGTTTCCCGGTACTTTTGATGGGGGCGGGCATGACCATCCTGATCACTCTTTTGTCAATATCAATAGGATGCGTTTTGGGACTGGCAGCAGGCTTATCCCGCCTGTCTAAGTCACGAATTTTGTCCTTTTTTGCTACGTGTTATATTGACTTTTTCCGCGGTACTCCGCTCTTAGTACAGTTGGTGATCATATATTTTGGTATCCCTGACATATTGAAGGATGTACAAAGCTATTTAGTTGCGGCATTGGGGATAAGCCCTTTTTTCAAAAACATACCTGTGTTCGCCGCCGTTTTGATTGCGCTCAGCTTAAACAGCGGTGCATATATCGGAGAAATTTTCCGAGCCGGTGTTCAATCTATAAACAAGGGGCAAATGGAGGCTGCGCGGTCATTAGGAATGACTTCTCGCCAGGCGATGCGTTTTATTATTCTACCCCAGGCCTTTAAAAGAATGATACCGCCCCTGGGAAATGAATTTATTGCCCTTCTAAAGGATACTGCGCTCGTTTCTATTATCGGCTTTGAAGAACTATTCCGGCGGGGCCAGTTGATTGTGGGGGCAACCTACGAGGCATTTGCCATTTATTTGGCAGTTGCTTTCATATATCTTGCTATGACTCTAACTTTTTCCCGCTTTGTAGATTACCTGGAAAGGAGGCTTAGGACCGGTGATTGAAGTCAAAAATCTCTATAAGCGTTTTGGTGATTTGGAAGTTTTGAAGAATATTAATTGCCGGATAGCCTCCCAGGAGGTAGTCGTTGTGATTGGTCCCAGCGGCTCAGGCAAAAGTACTTTTCTTAGGTGCATAAACTTATTGGAGGAGCCTACCTCCGGGGATGTGTTTATTAAAGGTGTAAACCTGATGGACTCTAACACAAATATCAACCAGATGAGGCAGGAAGTAGGCATGGTTTTCCAACAGTTTAATCTGTTTCCTAATAAAACCGCGCTGCAGAATATAACCATGTCACCCATGAAAGTGCGCAAGCTTAATGAAAAGCAGGCCATACAAGTGGCAGAGGAACTGCTAAATAAGGTAGGACTCAATGATAAAGCCCATGCCTACCCTCAGCAGCTTTCCGGAGGGCAACAGCAGAGGGTAGCCATTGCCCGGGCGTTAGCCATGCAGCCCAAGGTAATGTTGTTTGATGAATGCACTTCCGCCCTGGACCCCGAAATGGTTGGCGATGTGCTGGCCGTTATGAAAGATTTGGCCCGGGAGGGAATGACCATGATTGTGGTTACCCACGAAATGGGTTTTGCCCGGGAAGTGGGGGACAGGGTAATTTTTATGGACGAAGGAATGATTGTTGAAGAAGGGACCCCGGAACAAGTATTTAAAAATGCCCAACACGAGCGTACAAAGTTATTTTTGAGTAAAGTTTTATAATAAGTAAGGTTTTATATAAAAAAGCCCTCCGCACATAGCTTGCGGAGGGCTTTTAGTTATCCAAGCATTGACTTCATCTTACTCTCAAAGGTCATTTGTTCAAATAACATTCGGTTATCCTTGGACACGTCCTTACCGAACCTGGCCATAAGCACATTTGCCGGGTGCTCCAATATATCAGGATCATCAGTGGGTACCTGTTCTAAACCTACACAGCCAAACAGTCTGGTAAGCATCCTTTGGTAATCCCACACACTTAACCCCGTTTGGTTTACATCCCAATGCCAGCAAAACTCCATGGTGATAGCAATATAAGTATCAAGAACAGGATTAGAGAATCCCAGCTTGAGAAGACTCTCACCTATTTTACAGCGCCGCCAGTCTTCGCTTACCTCTATGCCGCCCATTTCTATGATTCCAGAGTGTTTGGACCATCTGGTGTATTTGTCAGGTTCGTGAAAGGTGATGTAACCAATGATTTCTTCCTCGTGGCGGGCAATATATATCATGCCCATAGGTAAGTTGCTGATTTCTATTAAAGCTTTTTGCTGCTTTTTAGGAGGTCTAAAGTTAGTTAATTTTTCATTCATGGTTAGCTTCTCAATCTCATTATCACTGACTGGCCCTTCAATCACGATCAAACCAAGATGTGACTGATAACTTATTTTTTGTGCCATCCGGCAACAACCTCCTTGAACCGCTAAGCGGTAAGAAAAAACCTTTTCACCATCACGGATTATCTTTTACGGTATTATAGCCATGATAGTTATTTGTTTGCAATGCAAAAAGGTTAAGTTTTTATATTAAAAATTTTCACATTATTATGTTTTTCGTCTCCAGTTTAGCCATTAACTGGTTTATCAAGAAAAAAGCCGGGTTATTTACCCGGCCTTAGCTACTAATTGCAAAAAGTCATCGCCCAAAGGTGTAAGACTGCATATTTTGCTTTTACCCTCTGTTTCCACCTCAATCAACCCCAGCGCGTAAAGTTGCATGACAACGTGGTCCAATACAGCCCTTTTTACTTTGGCTGTAAGTGAAAGGCCCTCTTTGTTCATACTGCCTTCTTCACCTAAAGCCCTCATCACTCGAAGTGCTTCTTCCGGCAAACGGTCACTGGCCTTCATAAGATATTCATTAAGGGTTAACAAAACTATCACTCCTTACAATTGTTTTAGTGACTATAGTATTGACAGATTTTCTCTAATTAATAAGCTGTCAGGCCAATGATTTTGTTGTTAAATATAGGAAAGAGGCAATCTTTTTTGAACAAAGTTCTTGACAGGGAACAGCTGTACGGTTAAAATAAACCAAACATAAGTTTTGGGAACATGTTTTCTGTTTGATAAGTAATTAGTTGCTTAAAAAACTAATTACTATCACGTATCTTAAAACAATTTTTAGTTATAAAGTGGGTAGATTGGAGGAGTGGCTTATGCAGTTATCTGTAGGATCCAATCGGCGATACGGGGTACAAGTGAGAGGCAAAGCGGCGGAAAGGGCGAACTTCCTGGATGTAGTGCAGGTGTGGTTGGAAAGCGAAGATTATGTTTGGGAGTGGGTAGTTGGCTACGGATTATGCCTTGTTACTTTCCTTTTTTTACTCTTTCAGATACTCAGGTCTCTCTTGCTATGATAATATGTCGTTAAAAATAATGCCATCAACTGATTCCTAATAAGTATACGCATTTTATGTATAGCCGCGCTTTGGCCCGGCTATTATTGTAGTATTACATAATGATAAGGAGAGGTTTGGCGTGGAAAAAGAAGATCGCAGCTATGTTTATGAAAAAGCGGAACAGCTGGCTGCAGAGACCGAGGAATTCCTTAATGAAGCAAGATGGTATTCAGGAGTTGAAACCAGAGATGCCATGGAAGCAGGACAAATATCCGACTGTCTGGAAGAAGCATATAAGAAAGTAGAGAGCATTGGAGAATTGATAGAAGGTGTAGTGTCTGAGCTGCGCAATGATGATTCTCAAGTGAAAGCAAATTTTGAATTGGCTGCTGACATGCTGGAAGAGTTGAAACGGGCAAAAAAAATATTACACGAATCTTTAGACGTGTTAGAGTACGAAGACGGCGCTGTGAACGATTTAGCGGATAAAATTAACGATGTATATGTGAACTTTGACTTTGAATCCATTGAACCGCAGGCCAAGGATCTAGAAGGGGGTAGGTGAAAACCTACCCCCTTTGCAAAACCGGTTAAGCAACGAATATCCCTTCAGGGTCGATAACATTGTACAGTAAGTATAATTCGTGATAGGTAGGCAATGGTGTTTCACCGCGGCAGCGGGAGACGTCAATGTCAAAGCCAACATTGGCCTTAATGTCTTCAATAGTTGCGCCGGGATGTACTGTATCCAGATACATCAGGCCGGTTTGCTTATCAAAGCGGAATACTGCCATGTTAGTAATTACCGCAACCGGCCCGCCACGATATGCGCTACCGTATACTTCCTGGCGGCTTTTCCATTTGCCGGAGGGCCAATCTTTTACCCGCCAGCCTGGGGAAGTAATGTAATCTACTTCCTCTTTAAAACGCCGTTTTTCCTGCACCATAATAAATACTGTACGGCGGGCCATGGAATTGATGTCAGGGTTGCCACCACTACCGGCCAGCCGGCTGCTGGCGTTAGGATCCATGTAATCTCCAACGGCAGTGGTATTTACGTTGCCGTACTTATCAATCTCTGCCCCGCCTAAAAAGGCAAGATCCACAGCCCCTTTCTGGAGTTGACTGAAAACATCCAGAAGCCCGCTGGACACAGAAGCCTTATGTTCACACCGAGCATCCCCTACGGATGCCGGTAGGTGTGCAGGGCGGCCGTCCATGGAGCCGGCCTCGTAAACAATGGATGCTTTGGGTGCATTGGTCTTTTGAGCAAGAGATACAGCAAGCATGGGAAGCCCGGTTCCTGCAAATACTATTTCCCGGTCATTTACTTCACGGGCGCCGGACACCGCCAGCAGATCCAAGGTTTTAAAGTCACTGGGTTTTGCTAAATCAAAATTATTTTTCCATTCCATTTATCTTGCCCCCCTTTTGACGCGTAAGCTATAGTTCATTGCGGCATTCGCCCGCAGGCTGTCCAAGCGGTTGAAACCGAGTTTATACAGGTATTCATTGTAATCTCCGCAGCCCAGTATCCACTCTTCTGCCCAGGCGTCGAATCCTTCTTGAGTTTTAGTTTTAGAATAAAAGTCGCGGATAAATGCACCGTCAACTTCGTAGTATCCAAAGCAGCCGGTAGGATGGGCACCCCACGGTTGTTCGACAATGGCATCAACCAGGTAGTGAGGAATTAGGTTTGCGGTTGGATCCTGACGAATTACCTCTTCCGGAACGATTTCTTCTGCCACTACGATAAGCTTGTCCGCGGCTTTCATGGCCTCATTATCCGAATAGCGCTGCCCCATCACTTTGACTGTACCTTCGTCTCCAACTTGTTGAACGTGGGCAATGCAAACGTTAGGCCTTGCTGCGGGTACGTTTAAAACTGCCCGCTCACCGTAGAACGGATCTTCCTGATAATTGAATTTTTCAGTAGGAATGCGAGGGTTACTGCCGTCCCGCATACCTTTCTTGCCGAGCACATCATATTCAGGATTAAGAATGTCGGTTCCCAGGGCACAGTAGGTGGGAAGGAATGGTAGTCCCATTGAGCCGGCGGCCAGTCTCATAACCATCTGCACATGGCTGTAGTCCTCTACAATAATTTCACCATTCTTAAGCTTACGGTTTAAGTTGGCACCTATTTTGCCAAAAAGCTCGTGACCCATAAAACAAGATTCCCAAACCTTAACACACCCGGCACCGATAAGCACTTCACCGTGAGTTCCTGAGTTTACCTCCACAAGATGCAGGTCTTTTTTTCCTTGGCGAACTATTTCGTGCACCATGGCCATGGGGCGACGCCAGATTGTGAAACCGCTAAAGGTCATCATATCCCCGTCTTTAATTAACTCGCGCACTGCTTCGGGCACTGTCATTTTCTTGTTCTTAAAGTCTGCCAATTTTTTTTGCCTCCTTTTCAATGTGCTCTATCTAAACGCATCCCGCCATTATTTTTGTGCGGGGGCGTTGTCGAAAAAATGTTTGATCTTCTGTCTTTTCTGAAAATAAAATTTTTTTGTCAGGCCGGTAAATTAATTACCGGCCCTTGTGCGGATAAGGTAGTGTTTGTTAACCTGTCTTTTGCGCCCGCTCATTCGGTTCATCTCGCACTTTAGGACATTGTGCCTTGCCATATATATGGCAAGAACTAAGGTTAAAGTATAAAAAAGCGCGCGCGAAGGGAACTGATTAAAGCGCGCTTTTTTTCAGGCCAGGCTAAGGCTCAGCCGGACGCTCCAGCGGGATTCCCTAATTACTAGCAGCTCCATCTTTAAGACCAGCTGTTTTCGCAATGGCATAGATAAGAGTTGGTATTTCGAAACGAGTTGTGACGCCATTGCTGTCCGCCGTCCTGGCTCAAGGGGCGGCCTCGCACGTCCTGTGCTCGGTCCCGCTTCCGCTTACCGGCTGAGCCAAGCCTGGCAACTGCTCGATTCAACTCATTCGCTAAGCGCAAAAGACAGGTTTGTCAAGGTTTGATCCTGTGAAAATAGCGGCCCTTTGTTGCGGATAAGTTAGTGTTTTCTGACCTGTCTATTGCGCCTGCTCATTAGGTTATTACCTAGTCAGCTAATACGTGTTTGGCAATTACAATACGTTGAATTTGGTTTGTACCTTCGTAAATTTGAGTAATTTTTGCGTCGCGCATATAACGTTCTACCGGATATTCTTTGCAGTAACCGTAGCCGCCGAAAATCTGTACTGCGTCTGTGGTTACTTTCATGGCGGTATCGGTTGCATACCTTTTAGCCATCGATGCTTCTTTGGCATAGGGCAGTCCCATTTCCCGCATCCGCGCGGCACGGTATACCAGAAGACGCGCAGCTTCCACTTCGGTGGCCATGTCGGCCAGCATAAACTGGATGGCCTGCTGCTTGGCAATGGGCTTGCCAAATTGTACCCGCTCTTTTGCATAGGCGGTAGCAGCGTCCAAGGCGGCCTGTGCAATGCCAAGCCCCTGAGCGCCGATTCCGATACGGCCGCCGTCTAATAAGGACATGGCTACTTTAAAGCCCTCCCCTTCCTTGCCCAGGAGGTTTTCTTTGGGGACCTTGGCGTCTTCGAAAATCAACTCGGTGGTTTGGTCACCGTGGAGGCCCATTTTTTCTTCTGTTTTACCAATCGAGAAACCGGGGGTGTCCTTATCCACCAGCAGGGCGGTAATGCCCTTATGGCCCTTACTCTTATCGGTTACCACAAAGGTGCAGTACACATCGGCTTCCCCGCCGTTAGTAATGAATATTTTGTTACCGTTTACGATATAATGGTCTCCTTCGAGCTTAGCCGTGGTCTTCATGTTAACAGGATCAGATCCTGCTCCAGGCTCTGTGAGAGCAAAAGCACCTAGGTATTCGCCCGCAGCCAACTTGGGCACGTATTTTTGCTTTTGTTCTTCGGTGCCGAAGTAAAGTATAGGGAAAGTACCCACTGAGGTATGCACAGCAAGGATTACCCCGGTGGAGGCACAGGCCTGAGAAATTTCTTCGATGGTGATAATATAGGAAAGAAAGTCGCACCCTGCTCCACCGTATTCTTCGGGAATGGGAACTCCCATTAGGCCAAGTTCACCCATTTTTTTCAAGTTCTCATGAGGATGTTTATGTGTTTGGTCTATTTCTACGGCCCGGGGAGCTATTTCATTTTGGGCTAGTTTTCTGACCATGTCACGCATCATTTGTTGTTCATCAGTTAATTGATAAGGCATATGTTTTTAACTCCTTTTCACTTTAAATTGAATATTATTCAACTTTAATTAACATGGCATCACCCTGTGCGGCCCCGCTGCATATGGCAGCTATACCTAAACCGCCGCCACGCCGCCGGAGTTCGTAAATCAATGTCATTAGCACACGTGCCCCGCTGGCCCCGATGGGATGTCCGAAGGCCACGGCCCCGCCGTTAACGTTGGTTTTATCCAGGGGGTAACCGGCAATCTTACTACTTACAAGTGTAACCGCGGCAAAGGCTTCATTGACTTCTAGGAGATCAATTTGATCAATGGTTAGGCCTTTTTGCTTGAGAAGCTTATTAATGGCAAGGCCCGGTACGGTAGCGATGTACTTAGCTTCCTGGGAAACGGATGCGTGGCCCAATATGGTAGCCATGGGCTTTTTCCCCAGCATTTGAGCTTTTTCTTTAGACATAAGCACCAGGGCACCAGCCCCGTCGTTAACCCCGGGGGCATTACCCGCTGTAACTGTGTTATGTTTATCGAAAACGGGAGGCAGTTTTTTTAAGGCCTCTAAATTGGCATCTCTGCGCGGCCCTTCATCGGTGTTACAAATTTGGGGCTCCCCCTTTTTCTGGGGAATACTTACTTCAACTATTTCATCCTTAAGTCTGCCCGCCTCCATGGCAGCTACAGCTTTCTGTTGACTGCCCAATGCCCACTCATCCTGCTCTTCGCGACTAACACCGTATTCAAGTGCCACTTCGCCGCCGTGAATAGCCATATGGCGGTCATAAAAGGCGCACCACAGGCCGTCGTTTACCATTAAGTCTTTAAATTTGGTATCAAACATACGAAGGTTCCAGCGAGCATTAACAAAGTAAGGAGCGTTGCTCATGCTTTCCATACCGCCGGCAAGCATTAAATCGGCATCTCCAGCTCGAATGGCTTGATCCGCCATAGATACGGCTCTTAAGCCGGAAGCACAAACTTTGTTTATAGTTTCAGACGGCACGTCCCAAGGTAAGCCGGCCATTCTGGTTGCCTGGCGTGAAGGCACTTGCCCGCACCCTCCTTGAAGAACCTGCCCGAAAATCACATTCTCTATCTCGGATCCGTCTATTTCCGCCCTGTTAACCGCCTCTTGCATGGCTATGCCACCCAGTTGAACAGCTTTTAAAGGTTTAAGCGCACCACCCAGTTTGCCGAACGGTGTGCGAGCTGCACTGATAACTACTGTTTCCCGCATTGGTTTCGCTCCCTCCTGATTTTGGGGAATTCCAAAGTATTCGAAAGGTTGAAATGTTCAGAATACACTAGTTCGCATACCCTTTAGGAGTTTGTTGTGCAAAAAACATGCCTAGAATTCTAATTGTTCAGAATTTTATATTGAAACCAACAAAAACACTGTTTGGAAAACTTAAAAGCGATTATGCTTAAAGTATCTTAATGTTATTGACCGTAGACAAAATTGATTTGTTGCGTGTGTAACAAGTAGTCACGTGTCGAATTTTGCGGCAATTACGAAAAAAAACTTCCGTAACGCTTAAAGCGCGGAAGTTTTGCGTTGTTTCCATATGTGTAAACAATCGATCACGGTAGCTTGGAAATTTATCTGATTTCTAAGACTCCCACTTCTATAAGTGGGAGTTTGTACTTTTTTTCTTCAGGTGGGGTTGAATCCCACCAGTTGGGGACATTCCTCCGCAGGAGGTGTGTCCCCTTTCCTTTTAAACTCCGATGTTCAGCTTTAGTTGAACGAGTTTACTCGATGGTCATAATTACAGTTTCGTTAGTTACGGCGTCACCAGTTCCTACTTTTATTTCCTTAACCGTACCGTCACCAGGGGCATATATGGAAATATACATTTTCATGGCCTCAAGGGTCGCAACCTCATCGTTTGCTTTTACTTGGTCACCGACTTTGACATCAATCGAAACCACTTTCCCTACCATTGGCGCAAGAACATCCATATTTGATAACCTCCTAAAAAATAAAGATAGTCTATTCTTGAGAATGTTGTCTGTACGAACATACAGTTATGAAGATTATGACACACTTGTCATAAGTGGTCAAGAAAATTTCAAAACATTTGTATTTTTTTGAAAGCTGGAATTCTCATTATTAATTGGTCTCTTTGATAACCAATTATACCTTGAGATTATTGCCTTGTGTATCAAAACATGTTAAAATACTGGTTCAATCGAATAAATTGGCTGTTTTCCGGGGTATTGGTTTTTAAATGCGTGGACACATTTTAAAGTAGATAAATTCATTTGATAATAAAAAGACCTATGCCTGGAGGAAATATCCTCTAACTGTAGAATATTGAGCAGGAAGATTAATTAGGAAATGGTTACACTATGCTGTAAATTACATAATTCAAGGGGGAGCAGAGCAAATGAAGGCTACCGCGGACAGGATAGAAAAAAACACCGTTGTTATGGAAGTGGAGGTAGATGCGGAAAAATTTGACCAGGCTTTAAGCCAGGCTTACAAGAAGTTGGTTAAACAGGTTAACGTACCGGGTTTCAGGCGTGGCAAAGCACCTCGGCGTGTAGTGGAAAGTTATGTTGGAAAAGCTGCCTTATATAATGAAGCAGTTGAACTCGTGATACCTGATGCCTATGTGGAAGCACTTGAAGAGACCGGTGTAGAACCGATTGAACAGCCCGAAGTAGAACTGTTGCACGTGGAAGAGGGAGAACCGGTAAAGTTTAAGGCTACAGTTAAAGTTAAACCTGAAGTGGAATTGGGTGACTATAAGGAACTGGAAGTTACACAGGTTCCAGTTGAGATTGGCGAAGAAGAAGTGGATGAGGAATTGGAAAAGTTGCGTAATAAGCATGCCCAGCTTGTCACACTAGATGAAGGAAACATTAAAAAAGGGGACATGGCTACCATTGATTTCACCGGGCGTGTGGACGGTGAGGAATTTGAAGGTGGCCAGGCATCTGATTACGCCCTGGAAATCGGTTCAGGTTCCTTTATCCCCGGTTTTGAGGATCAGCTGGAAGGAATGGCAGTCGGTGAAACCAAGGTAATTTCAGTTACCTTCCCCGAGGATTACCAAAACAAGGATCTTGCTGGTAAGGAAACAGAGTTTACAGTGACGCTGAAAGGCTTGAAACGCAAGGAGTTGTCTGCTCTTGACGATGAATTTGCCAAGGATGTAAGTGAGTTCGATACCTTGGAGGAATTAAGGGCGGACGTGTTGAATAATTTAAAGCAAGCAGCACAAGACAGGGCAAAACAAGAAATGCGTACCGAGGCTATTACCAAAGCGGTAGATAATGCCACGGTCGAAATCCCTGCAGAAATGGTAGATAGTCAGGTTGACCAAATGAAAAAGGATATGGAGCAGCGCCTTATGTCTCAGGGCCTTTCCATCGAAGATTATCTGAAGTATACTGAATCTAATATGGAGCAGCTTGAGGAAAACTTACGCCCTGAAGCTGAAAGGTCGGAAAAAACTGCTCTGGTTTTAGATACCATCGCCAGGCAAGAACAAATTGAAGTAAATGATGAAGATATGGAAAACAAAATAGAGGAAATGGCAGGACAATACCAACAAGATTCTAAAACCCTGAAAAAGATCCTGGAGTCACAAAATCAGTTGGATTATTTAAAGGGCGGAATTACCAGGGAGAAAACTGTTGACTTTTTGTTGAAAAACGCTATTATTGTACCGGGCACAAAGGAAGAGGCCAAGGAATAAATTTAATTATGAATAAAAGGAGGGAATTTATGTGTCAAATTTAGTACCCATTGTTGTTGAACAAAGTAATAGAGGAGAGCGTGCCTACGACATATATTCCCGGCTGTTGAAGGACAGGATTATTTTCATCGGCGGTCCCATTGACGATAACGTTGCCAATCTAGTTATCGCCCAGCTTCTGTTCCTGGAGGCTGAGGACCCGGAAAAGGACGTACACCTTTATCTCAATTCCCCGGGTGGAATTGTAACTGCTGGGATGGCCATTTATGATACAATGCAATATATAAAACCACCGGTTTCCACCATATGTATGGGTCAGGCTGCAAGTATGGGTTCTTTCCTGCTGGCGGCTGGAGAAAAGGGTAAACGCTTTGCATTACCATATGCCCGCATTATGATTCATCAGCCTTTGGGGGGTGTTCAAGGGCAGGCAACTGATATTGACATTCATGCCAAGGAAATATTGCGTATGAAGTCTATTCTGAACGATCTGCTGTCTAAGCACACCGGTCAGCCGTTGGAGACTGTGGCCCGGGATACGGAAAGGGATTTCTTCATGTCAGCCGAAGATGCGAAGCAATACGGCATCGTGGATGAGGTATTCCAGGTGCGTAAGCAAAGCTAAAAGAGGTGGAATTTTATGTTTAATGAAAAAGGTCAATTAAAGTGTTCCTTTTGTGGAAAGCTGCAAGACCAGGTGAAGAAACTAGTTGCCGGGCCGGGAGTATATATTTGTGATGAGTGTATTGAACTTTGCAACGAAATTATTGAGGAAGAACTAGGAGAAGATGTCGGGCTGGAGCTAGGTGATATACCGAAGCCGCAGGAAATTAAAGACATTCTTGACCAATATGTAATTGGTCAGGAGGACGCTAAGAAAAACTTGGCGGTAGCGGTTTATAACCATTACAAAAGAATTAACCTGGGCGGAAAAATTGACGATGTAGAGCTCCAAAAAAGCAACATTGTAATGATGGGTCCTACCGGTTGTGGTAAAACATTACTTGCACAAACATTGGCACGGCTATTGAATGTTCCCTTTGCCATTGCCGATGCAACATCACTTACCGAAGCCGGGTACGTGGGTGAGGATGTAGAAAATATACTGCTCAAACTTATCCAGGCGGCTGATTATGATGTTGAAAAGGCCGAGAAGGGTATCATTTATATTGATGAGATTGATAAAATTGCCCGTAAGTCTGAAAACCCTTCGATAACCCGGGATGTTTCCGGTGAAGGCGTTCAGCAGGCATTGCTGAAAATACTTGAAGGTACGGTGGCCAGTGTGCCGCCTCAAGGTGGACGCAAGCATCCTCATCAGGAATTTATCCAGCTTGATACCACCAACATTTTATTTATTTGTGGTGGTGCCTTTGACGGGATAGAAAAGCTTATCGAAAACCGCATTGGAAAAAAGGCAATGGGATTTGGGGCGGAAATTAAGCCCAAGCAGGAACAAAATATAGGACAAATTCTAAAGCGTATACTACCGGAAGACTTGTTAAAATATGGTCTTATTCCTGAGTTTGTCGGGCGCTTACCTGTTATTGTTACTATTGAGGCCCTGGATGAGGAGGCCTTGGTTCGCATTCTCACAGAGCCCAGAAATGCTTTGGTTAAACAGTATGAAAAACTGTTTGAACTTGACGGTGTGGGCTTGGAATTCCAGCAAGATGCACTTGGGGCAGTAGCTCGAGAGGCTATGCGGCGTGCCACCGGTGCCCGCGGCTTAAGGGCCATTTTAGAAGAAGTGATGTTGGATATTATGTACGACCTGCCCTCACGGGATGATATAGCCAAGTGTGCTATCACCCAGGATGCTATTGAAAAGAAAGATAAGCCCATTATTATTTCTGTTGACCGCAAGAAAAAGAAAGAAGAATCAGCATAATAGCGCCTTAAAAGACCCACAAAGTAAATTTGTGGGTCTTTTACCTTTATCATGGACAAAGTGTGAATTTTATGTTAAAATGAAATCAAATATCGGTATCTTAATTGAATTAATCTTTAGGTGCCCCTTGCAGGGGATAATAGGGAACCAGGTGTGAGTCCTGGGCGGTCCGGCCACTGTAAATGATGAGTATCTTCCAGAGTGCCACTGTTCGGTTGCTAAGCGAACGGGAAGGCGGAAGTATACAATGACTCATAAGTCAGGAAACCTGCCTGAAGAGTTATGTGCATAGTAACCTCCCAAGGAGAGGGTAGCGCGGGTAATTTAAGTATGTAAACACCCCGGCTCTTTGGTGAGTGGGGTGTTTTTAATTATTATTAATTAACCCCATACTCCCTGGTGCGGTGGGTGTTATACTCCAGGGTATCTTTCTTTGTTTTAGTCTTAAAAATAAAAAATGTGACAGGTGCTGTGGCTCGAGAAGTCTCAGCTGAAAACCTGGACCTAGTTTTTCGTTGTTTTAGATAAGGTATTCAAAAGGGTGATACCAACTTGGATACAATATTTCTTTGCAGCGGGTTAGGCCTGTCTAACTTACCACTAATATGTATTGGCATTAGGGGGTGGTTAGATGTGGCCTAATTTTGGGTTAACAATTATCCCCGGTAATCCGGGGTTTTTCTTTGATCATATTTGGCAGGTGAAACGATATTGATAATCATATTGGGTGGTACCGGTGATGGACGTAAACTCGTTCGCCACTTGGTTGATAAAGGACAACAAGTGGGAGTAATCCCGGCCAGTGAATACGGCAAAGAACTGGCGTTGGAGGACGGTGCTATGGTCCTGGATGAAATACCATTTCTTGAACTTTCGGCATGGTTCCAAAAGAACAATGTCCGGGGTTTAGTGGATGCCAGGCATCCCTTTTCATCAGACAGTCATCGGGAAACACCAGACCCTTATGTTGATGTATGTGACAATTACGGCATTCCTTTTTACCGTGTAGGCCGGGAAGAAACTGAGGTTCAGAAGAATGATCTGATCAATTACGTATATTCAGCAGAGCAGGCGGCTGAAAAGGCTGCCCTACTGGGCAAGTGCATATTTCTTACTACCGGCAGTAACGGGGTGGAACCCTTTTTACGGGTAAAAAATGACTTTGGTGTACGTTTGGTGGTACGGGTTTTACCCGAACACAGGGTGATCAGGAAGTGTCAGGATATGGGTATCAAGCCCAAGGATATAGTTGCCATGCAGGGCCCATTTTCAAAACAGGTAAATAAAGCCCTGTTTAAGATGTATCGAGCTTCAGTGGTAGTTACAAAAGACAGTGGAAAGGCCGGCGGAACTGATAATAAGCTGTCCGCTGCCCTTGCCTTAAAGATACCTGTGGTTATTATAAAGCAAAAAAATAATGGACCGGTTTATTCATGGAGGGAAATACTGGTTTTCCTGTCCGAAGTAAGCGCTATTTAAACTGTAAATGAATCGGGAAGGTGATTATTCAATTGAAGACAATTAAGCGAACTTTTCTGTTGTGTGTTTACTTGTTTGCTTTGCTGTTAACTATACCGAAGCCAGCCTATGCCATGCATATTATGGAGGGGTTTTTACCTGCAGGCTGGGCGGCTTTCTGGGTACTAGTTACGCTACCTTTTCTGGTCATCGGCATGCGGTCAATCAATAAGATGAATGCGTATAACCCCCGGCTGAAGATGCTTCTGGGCTTGGTAGGAGCATTTGTGTTTGTACTTTCTGCTCTTAAGATCCCCTCTGTTACGGGAAGTTCCTCTCACCTTACCGGGGTAGGATTAGGAGCCATTATGTTCGGGCCCACCGTTATGACTATACTGGGTACCATTGTGCTAATATTTCAGGCATTGCTATTGGCCCATGGCGGCCTATCCACATTGGGTGCCAATGCTTTTGCCATGGCTGTGGCCGGACCTCTGGTGGCCTACGGAGTTTTTAAGGGGGTCCAGAAGCTTGGGGCGCCTCAATGGCTTTCGGTCTTTTTGGGTGCCGGCCTTGGAAATTTATTTACTTATATTATTACCTCTGCTCAGTTAGCCCTCGCTTTTCCTGCCGGGCAAGGTGGGGTAGTGATGTCATTTACTAAATTTGCATCTGTATTTGCAGTTACTCAAATCCCGCTGGCTGTCAGTGAGGGGCTTCTTACTGTGCTGGTGCTTAATTTGGTGTCTGCTTATGCCAAAGAAGAACTGAAACAGTTACAGTTTAATATCAGTTCCAAGGAGGCGAAATTATGAGCCGGGCACAAACTGGCCGGGGCAACAAATTTCTAATGAAAAACATGCTTTTACTGGCACTGGTGGTGGCCTTAGCCGTTATCCCCCTATTTACCAGCAAAGGAGCGGACTTTGGCGGGGCGGATGGTAAAGCAGAAGCGGTAATAAATGAAATCTCACCAGGTTATACACCATGGTTGGAAAGCATCTGGGAGCCGCCCAGCGGAGAGGTTGAAAGCTTACTCTTTGTTGTGCAAGGAGCCTTGGGTGCGGGGTTTATTGGCTATTGTTTGGGGTATTTTAAAGGGCGGAGAAAGAGAGAGGATTGATTTTTTTCCCATGTTACCCATAGACAGATATGCATACAAAAACGGGTTAAGTACCTCTCACCCGGCAGAGAAATTTGCCTTCTCTATGGTTACTTTAATTATTTGCTTAAGTGCATCGGACATGATTACTTCCCTGACCGTTATTTTGACCATGGCCGGAGTTGTGGTTATACGTGCAGGGATACCTATGGGATTTTATCTCAAACTAATGATTGTCCCCATGACCTTCCTGGTAATTGGCGTCATTACCGTGGCGGTTTCCGTGGGTGGAACAGAAGCATATTTTTTGTACTCTTTCACCGTGGGGGCTTTTACCCTGGGAGTAACTGCCGGCAGTTTGATCTTGGCCGGTAACTTGTTTGTAAAATCTTTGTCAGCTGTATCGTGCCTATATTTTTTATCTTTGACTACTCCCATGGTTGAAATTATAATGGTTTTAAAAAGACTGCGCGTTCCAACTGTGATTATTGAGTTGATGAGCCTTATATACCGGTTCATTTTTGTGCTTATGGATACAGCAGGACAGATGTACACAGCGCAGTCATCTCGCTTGGGCTATAGTTCTTTGTCACGTGGCTATTCGTCCATTAGCCAGCTGGTAACCAACCTTTTTGTGAAGGCGTATCGCCAGGCTGATAATTTATCTGTGACGTTGATGTCCCGGTGTTATAAAGGGGATTTAAGTGTCCTGGAACCAGAGTATACTGTATCCAAAAGGAACATAATGTTTATTGGAGTAACGGATATCGCCTTTATAATACTATCTCAGCTGCACGGGGGTAATTTGTTTTGATTGATTGCATAATTGGAGCCAGAGATTTACAGTTTGGTTACCCGGATGGAACAACAGCTCTGAGGGGTATTAATCTGGACATTGAAAAGGGGCACAAGATAGCTGTTTTAGGAGCTAACGGTGCAGGCAAGTCTACGTTGTTTCTGCACTTGAACGGAATTCTGCGGCCCGAAAAAGGAAAAGTTATATTTGACGGCAAAGAGGTCGGCTATGACAGCCGTTCTCTGATGCAGTTGAGGCGAAGTGTGGGTGTTGTTTTTCAGGACCCGGACAGCCAAATTTTTTCTTCTAACGTGCTGCAGGAGATTTCCTTTGGACCTTTAAATCTAGGTCTGTCTAAACAAGAAGTAATGCAAAGGGTAAACGCTGCCATGGAAGCAACCAGTGTAAACGAATTTAAACACAGGCCTGTACACTTTTTAAGCTACGGGCAAAAAAAGCGGGTTTCCATAGCAGGTGTTCTAGCTATGCGTCCGCGGGTACTTATATTGGACGAACCCACTGCCGGGCTGGATCCTAAGCTAATTGTTCAGATGACAGAGTTGTTTGATAGAATTAACAAAGAAGGAATAACCATAATTATATCTACCCACGACGTGGATTTTGCTTATTCTTGGGCAGACCGGGTATTGGTTATGAACCAGGGGCAAATTACATGTGAGGGAAGACCTGAAAAGGTCTTTGCAAATCAAAGTGTGCTGCAAGAGAACGACCTTACATCTCCCTGGATGCTGGATGTTTACAAAGAATTAAGAAAAAAGGGTTGGCTGGTGGAACATATCTCCCCTCCCCGTACCAAAGATGAGCTATTCAGTTTAATCAATCAAGCCGGTAAAAAGGTAGAAGTACCCATAATGCCAAAAGTGAGCGCTATGGAGTAAATATATTCTTCCGGGAGTGATTAGTTGTGGACAATAATGAGGTGGAAGTAAGGGCTTTTTCGTTTTTAAAAGAGTTGTTTGAGGAGAGAGAATGGCCGTTCCCATTACGTCTACAGTTGGACACAGAGTGTTCAGCTTCTGAACTGGCCCAAAAGTTGGATCTACCTTTGGATAAAATAGAAGCTGTATTTATTAATGGTACGGCCCAAACTTTGGACCAGGGAATGGTCAGGCCTGGAGACCGGATAGCCTTTGTTCCTCCAGGCACACCGGGTCCTTACAGAGTGATACTGGGCATAGTTAAAGGATCTGACCAGCAAAAAGAAACCAGTTAACCGGTGTTTGCGATGTATACATGTGTTTACAGAAGAAAGAAGAACCCGATTCATATGAATCGGGTTCTTCTTTACACTTTAGGAAAGTATACCTTGCCATATAAATGGCAAGGACAAAGGAAAAAAAGTACTGAAAAGCGCGCGCTAAGGGAACTGATTTAGCGCGCGCTTTTCTTGTAAAATAAATTATATTATTGCCTTGGTCCCATGGGAAGAACCGCTCTTTTATAAACCGTATTTAAAATTCCTGCAGCTGAACAGTACCAAGCTGAGAAAGCAGTGGCAAGGCCAAAATAGCCGCCAAACTTATTAAAAATAGGATTTGAAACGTGTCCGATGTCTAGCAGTATGAAGGTAATAAGAAGCAATGTGAATGTGACCAGAAGACCGTTATTTAAAGCAAATGTTCCAATCCACATATATGCTGTAAAAATGGTCCATCCAATTAGGAACATGGCTACTGCGGCACCGTTGGCTTCAAACCAGCCAAAGGAGCTAGCACCGAGAACATAAAGGGCAAAAGCTACCCAGAAGGAACCGTATGAAGAGAAAGCTGTAGCACCGAAAACATTGTTCTTTTTAAATTCCCACATGCCGGCAAAGATTTGGACGGTTCCGCCGTAAACCAAGGCCAGCATGAGTACTATCATTTCGGCTTGTGCATTAACAATTCCAGCGTTGACGAGACTGAGACAAAAAGTGGTAAGTGCGAAACAGGCTAATCCTAACGGACCGGGGTCGGCGATGGTAGCCGTTTCATTGATGTTATAAACCTTGTTCTGTTCTGACAAACTAATCCCTCCCTATAATTTTTGCAAAATCTTTATAACTCCTTTTCCCAATTGATCTAGGGTCTTTTATCACCTCCCAGTCTGAATTAAACTATTATTTAAACAATTTCCCTTGCAATTAGCATAATAGTTAATTATACCATTGTTAATGGAAACTCTGCGAACCACTAAATTTGTTGTACTAACGGCCTGTATACATCCTTTAGTGGCTATTCTGAAAATTCATATGGAACGGTTAACTGGTTAAAAACAAAGCCCGAATGGTCTGAAAGGGATAAAAAATGGAAATGTTACAAATACTATAAACAAAAAATGTGTGACAAGCAATACTTTTTATCATTTTTTCGACAATAATCGCGAGGAGGATTTTGCCATGGGAGACTTGTCCGGCGGACTTGCCGGGTTTATAACTTTTATCCAGGTATTTTTTGCCGTCATAATTGGACTTTATTTTTGGAACCTTTTAAAGACTCAACAAGGAAACAAGTCTGCACTGGAAAGGGAATCCCGTAAGGAACTTGAAAAACTACGGCATATGCGCACTATTTCGCTAACTGAGCCGCTCGCGGAAAGAACGCGTCCTACCAGTTTCGATGAAATTATTGGGCAAGATGAGGGACTTAAAGCTATGCGGGCCTCGCTGTGTGGGCCTAACCCGCAGCACGTATTGATATATGGTCCGCCAGGAATAGGTAAAACTGCTGCTGCCCGCCTTGTATTGGAAGAAGCTAAAAAGAATAGTATTTCACCCTTTAAGCCTGACGCCAAATTCATAGAAGTAGACGCTACAACAGCGAGGTTTGACGAAAGAGGAATAGCCGACCCGCTGATTGGTTCCGTGCATGACCCAATTTACCAGGGCGCAGGGGCCATGGGTATGGCGGGGATTCCTCAGCCCAAACCCGGTGCCGCCACCAAGGCTCACGGAGGCATGCTTTTTATTGACGAGATCGGTGAGTTGCACCCCATTCAGATCAATAAAATGTTAAAAATAATGGAGGACAGAAAAGTACTTCTAGAAAGTGCCTATTACAGTTCAGAAGATACTAATATTCCCAGGCATATTCACGATATATTTCAAAACGGACTACCGGCAGATTTCCGCCTGGTTGGCGCCACTACAAGGACACCGGAAGAAATACCGCCGGCCATAAGATCGCGCTGTCTGGAGATCTATTTCCGCCAACTATTGCCGGAGGAAATAGAATTGATCGCTGAAAATGCCGCCCAAAAGGTTGGCTTCCCCCTCGATGAAAAAGGTATGGAATTAATTAAAAAATATGCTACCAATGGCAGGGAGGCCGTTAATATTATCCAAATAGCCGCTGGAATTGCCATGACCGAGGATAGAAATGACATTAATGTGGGTGATATTGAGTGGGTTATTCATAGCGGTAGATATGTGCCCAGGCCGGACAAAAAAGTACCGGCCTGTCCTCAAATTGGCTTGGTGAATGGCCTGGCCGTTTATGGACCGAATATGGGAGCATTGTTGGAAATTGAGGTGGGGGCTATACCGGCTGCCCGCGGGCAGGGAAAACTAATTGTAACCGGTGTTGTAGAGGAAGAAGAGTTAGGTGACAGGACAAAAACCATCCGGCGCAAGAGTATGGCCAGAGGTTCCGTGGAAAATGTACTAACAGTTTTAAGGCGAACTATGGGTGTTGACCCACGGGATTATGACCTGCATGTGAATTTCCCAGGCGGAACTCCGGTAGACGGGCCGTCTGCTGGAGTAGCTATTGCTACGGCGGTCTATTCGGCAATAGAAGACATTCCGGTTGATAACAATGTGGCTATGACAGGTGAAGTCTCCATACGAGGTTTTGTTATGCCGGTGGGGGGAGTTATCGCCAAGGTAGAGGCCGCGCGGCAGGCGGGTGCTACCAGGGTATATATACCTAAAGAAAATTACCAGGCCCTGCTGGAAAAAATAGAAGGCGTGGAAGTGATCCCGGTGGAAAAACTTGAAGCAGTGATTAAAGGCGCCTTGGTAGTATCCAAAGAAAAGATAGAAGATGTGCGTCCAGCCCTCGATGTGGTAACAGCCGGAAACTTTGTTCCCGCTCCCTCTCTTTCCACCGACGTGTAAGATTTAAAAAAACTTTAAAAATCAACAAACCCTCTTTTATTATAAAGAGGGTTTGTTATATGCTGGGTGGAAGTATAAAACTAAGCAACATTCCACACATGGCACTTATTGTTATGGCCGCATGACCATCAATTATGATAAAATAACTTATGTATTTTAATATCTGCCCGAACGATGTGTAGTAGTAATGAACGTAATAATAGGAGGTGCATCTATGAATCCCGTCGAACGGGTTTTACCTTTATTACCACTTAGGGGAATCCTGGTTTTTCCTTACATGGTCATCCACTTAGATGTGGGCAGGGAAAAATCCGTACAGGCCATAGAAGAGGCAATGATTCAGGACAAAATGATCTTTTTGTCCACTCAGAAAGATGCTCAGACAGATGATCCCGGACCTAATGACATTTATGATATCGGTACCGTAGCGGAAGTTAAGCAATTGTTGAAACTTCCTGGTGGAACCATCAGGGTACTGGTTGAAGGGATTGCGCGGGCCAGTATTGACGAATATACGGAAGAAAGTCCGTACTTCAAAGTTAAGTTAGAACAATATACGGAAGATTTTGAGAAAAATCCGGAAATTGAAGCGCTTATGCGTAACTTAGTTAACCAGTTTGAACAATATGTAAAAATATCCAAGCGTATTCCACCGGAAACGGTAGCTTCAGTGATCAATTTGGAAGAGCCGGGACGGCTTGCGGACATTGTGGCCTCTCATCTCAACCTGCGGATTGAAGAGAAGCAGGGAATCCTGGAAGCAACGGATATAGTTGATAGACTGGAAAACTTGTGCGCTATTGTTTCTAAGGAATTAGAGATAGTGGAATTGGAACGTAAAATAAACGTTCGTGTTCGTAAGCAGATGGAAAAAACACAAAAAGAATACTATCTCCGGGAACAAATGAAGGCCATTCAGAAGGAATTGGGTGAAAAAGATGATAAGGCGGCCGAAGGTGAAGAATACCGGGAAAAAATCGCCAAGGCTAAATTACCCAAGGAAGTAAATGAAAAGGCCATCAAGGAAGTTGAGCGGTTGGAGAAAATGCCGCCCATGGCTGCCGAGGCAGCAGTAGTTCGCAATTATCTGGATTGGCTTCTGGCCTTGCCCTGGTCCAAGGGAACCAGAGACCGTCTGGATATCAACCATGCTGAAAAAATTCTCGAAGAAGATCATTATGGTTTAAACAAGGTAAAAGATCGTATTTTGGAATACCTTGCTATTCGTAAGCTTTCCAAAAAAATGAAGGGCCCCATCCTTTGTTTGGTAGGGCCTCCCGGAGTCGGTAAAACATCTCTGGGCCGTTCTATCGCCAGGTCTTTAGACCGCAAGTTTGTGCGCCTTTCCCTCGGCGGAGTGAGGGATGAGGCAGAAATTCGTGGACACAGGCGCACCTATGTAGGAGCCATGCCCGGACGTATTATCCAGGGTATACGTACTGCAGGTTCCAAAAACCCTGTATTCCTGCTGGATGAAGTTGATAAAATGAGCATGGATTTTAGGGGTGATCCCTCTTCGGCGCTGCTGGAGGTATTGGATCCTGAGCAAAACAGTACTTTCAGTGATCATTACATTGAAGTGCCGTATGATCTAAGTAACGTGATGTTTGTTACCACGGCTAACGTAGGGTCTAACATTCCCCGTCCGCTTCTGGACAGGATGGAAATCATAGAGATTGCCGGGTATACCGAAGAAGAAAAGGTACAGATTGCCATGCGGCACTTGATGCCCAAACAAATTAAAGAACATGGTTTAACTGACCAGATGATTAATATATCAGAGAACACCGTACGCAAAATTATCCAGGAATATACGCGGGAAAGTGGCGTAAGAAACCTGGAGCGTGAGATAGCAGGCATTTGCCGCAAAGCCGCCAAGCAAATAGTGTCTAAAAAGGCCAAAAAAGTGAAGGCAACGGTGCAGAACCTGCCTCAAATGCTTGGTACACCCAGGTACCGTTACGGAACAGCCGAAAAAGAGGCGCAAGTGGGTATTGCCACAGGCTTGGCATGGACTGCAGTTGGTGGAGATACTCTGGCTGTGGAAGTGGGCAAATATAAAGGCAACGGGAAGCTAACCCTTACCGGTAAACTGGGGGATGTGATGAAAGAGTCCGCCCAGGCGGCCTTTAGCTATGTACGCAGCAGAGCTGACCAGCTTGGTATCGACCATGCTGTTTTTGAAAAGTTTGATGTCCACGTACACGTTCCTGAAGGCGCCATCCCCAAAGACGGGCCGTCTGCAGGTATCACCCTGGCCCTGGCCCTGGCATCGGCGCTTACCGGTCGCAGGGTAAGAAATGATTTAGCCATGACCGGTGAGGTGACTCTACGCGGTAGAGTACTGCCTATCGGTGGCTTTAAGGAAAAAGTATTGGCTGCACACCGGGCAGGTATAAAGACAGTCATATTGCCACAAGATAATAAAAAGGATTTGGACGAAGTTCCCAAAAACATCAAGAAACAAGTGGAATGTATCTTGGTAGAAAATATGGATCAAGTTATTAAGTTAGGGCTGCTGGACGAGAGTAAGTTTGGAAATACAGAGGCAGACGCCCCGCCGGAAGTACCGGTAGAAATGTCATATAACGATCCGATAGTTGATACCGATGAGGGAGGCCGCGAGATTCATCCATGAAAATAGTCTCCGCGGAATTCGTAAAAAGTAGCACAGGTTTGGAAAATTGCCCGGAAGAGGGCCACCCTGAGGTGGCCCTTTCCGGGCGTTCCAATGTAGGCAAGTCATCACTTTTAAACAAAATTACCAACCGCAAAAAAATTGCCCGCATTAGCAATACGCCCGGGCGCACCCAGTTGATAAACTTTTACATAATTAACGGTAATTTTCACCTGGTAGATTTACCCGGCTATGGTTATGCCAAAGTGCCGGAAAAGATAAGGGTCAAATGGGGACCAATGATAGAAAGTTATCTATCCGGGCGAGAGCAATTGCGCGGTGCAATTATTTTAGTCGATATCCGGCACCAACCCACAGCACAGGATGTACAGATGTGCCAGTGGCTTCGTTTTTACGGCTTACCTCATGCTATTGTCGCTACTAAAGCTGATAAAATCAGCCGAGGCAGAGTGCAAAAACACTTGGCAGTTGTGAGAAAGACTTTGGAGCTGGGTAGTAACGACATACTAATTCCCTTCTCCGCCCAAACAGGTGCGGGGCGGGAGGAAGTTTTGAAAGTGATTGAACAATGGACTGCTATGTAGTTTGGGGATCGTATTTAAAGGGGTCGGGCTTGAATAATTCACTTATTCAAGCCCGACCCCTTTTCCCATGCCTGCAATATTCTTTTTTTTCTGACATATCCCTCTCAAATGAAAGGAAAAGAAAAGATGTGTGTGGAAATAAAATGAAATATTAAAAAAGATGAATGTACCAGAACTCACTAAACAATGGAGTCCGAATCTGACGGTTCAATAGTAATAGGAAGGAGCTAGATTATTCATGTTTGCCACTAAAAATGACCAGGGATACATAGCAGTTGTTGAGGGCGTTAAAAGAAAGACACTTGTTCACGGTGAAAAGACCTTGATGACCGAATTCTTATTGGAAAAAGGTAATACTTTACCCAATCATAGCCATCCGCAGGAACAAACAGGCTACCTGGTTTCAGGGAAAATCATTTTGGCTATTGCAGGTGAGGAACACGAGGTTAATCCAGGGGACAGTTGGGTTATCCCCGGGAATGTAGAACATTCTGCCAGGATCATTGAAGATTCTCTGGCGTTAGAAGTATTTGCCCCGGTTCGGGAGGATTACCTTCCATGAGTGGGTTTGCTAATGTCTATCCTGAAGTTCGTAAAAAGTACTATTAAGGGGAGGAGTAAATGGAAAGCATTGCAATCCTGAAAATTCGACTTCAAGGAATCATTAGATGTATTGAGGAGTACACTGACAAGCTTCACTATGTTGTAATTCAACTTCGTGACCGTTAAGTCATCAACCGATGGCTTGTTTGTCATGTCATTGCCGCAGAAAAGTAATTGTAGTTAAATGTTTCAATTGTAGCTAAATGTTTCAGACTTTCACTTCAACTTCATTTGTGAATGTGGTAACGAAGGCTATTTTGAACTAGGAGAGAAGGGTAACATTGAATCTAGAGAACATATTGCACATATCCCCCTTCAATAATTGCTTTGGCATAGAGTTTAAGGACAGTAACGATAATAATCGCATATAGAAAGGAAAAATGACATGAAATCAATTGATGAAATTCGACCAGGCGTTGCCATTGTTATTTTTGACGAGGAAAACAATGTGTTACTTCAAAAACGGGCAGATGTTGGTCTGTGGGGCATCCTTTCCGGGCATGTTGAACCGGGGGAGACTGTAACTGCAGCAGCAGTTCGGGAAGTGTTGGAAGAAACAGGATTACACATTAAAGTAACACGTCTGATTGGAGTCTATTCGGATCCAAAATCTCAAATTATTTCATATCCAGATGGACGAATAGTTCATTTCGTAACTATATATTTCTTGGCAAAGGTAATTGGTGGAGAGTTATCTTGTAACTCAGCAGAAACATTAGATATTAGTTATTTTCCCGTCAATGATTTGCCTTCCGACATTTTAGAAATGCATCCTAATTGGTTAGTCGATGCACTTTCTTCTAACGAGGGATCTTTTATTAGGTAAACCGGCCTATGGGAAAGCCAGTAAGGGGCTAATTATCTCCCCATTATCCATATGATTATTGCTATTTTAGGTAGGCAGGAGCGAAGCAATCCGTCAGGAGCCTAACAATGCCACGGCCATGGGCAGCAGCCCATAATCGCGGAGGGTAAATGCCCTGGTGTAGCATATTACCGGCTTTTACGCCCGCACTCTGTAAATTTAAAATCGCTTGGTTTGTAAGGAGGAATTATGTTTACTTACATGATCGATAATGAAAATACCGGGATGTATCGAGTGGCCTTTGACTATGCTCTCAAGGCGTTCGCTTCAAAGAACCCTGTAGAAATGGCTCGGAACAGCGGGTCAGTTTTTGATTCCGAACATTCCATAATTACTTTACAGAGCCTTGGGCAATGGATAGATGTAAACTTTCCGGACGGCCATATCTCTTTCAGTAATTCCAATCTCAGCCCGGTCTGGTACTGGCGTTTTATCATTCTGCATTACCTTAGCAGGGCCGATAATACACCGTTGCTTCATAGGTTAATTTCATATCGAGAATTGGAAAGCGGTAACATATATTATCCAGCCTTTATGCGCGAAAGTATAAAACCGCTGGCTGATCTAATAACCCGGCAACCGGCTGAACGGGTTAAGCTTGCCTGCCTCAAACTCGGTGGCTATCTTAAGGATAGCGCAGATATCTCCGCTGTTTTCTTCTTGTTGCCAAGGTTTCCGGTAAGGGTTAACATATGGTCAGAGGATGAGGAAATAGAGGCATCAGCCAATATTTTGTTTGACTTCAATGCTAATCATTATCTTCATACAGAAGACATATCGGCGGCCGGACACATTGTGTCGAGTTTTCTGATTATGCAATGCGAACTAATGGCATGATCCAATACAGGGGGCATGTATGCAGGAAAGTTCACTGATGCACATTAGGTCTCTTTACAAGCTAAGTTTGTCTAGATAAATCATGTGTAGAATAGAGAAGATTTTTTTTAGATACTCAGTTACCATCCGGTGTCAGTAATTTGTGTCGTATTTGACGCAACAAATGTAGTGGAACCGAAGTAAATATACAGAGTGACATCCGTTGTCTATATTATACTTCATAACTATATCATACTAATAGAATTGAAACAGAACAATAGTTCTGTTAGTGTTATATGTACAAAAATAAGACCCGCCTTTCATTCCCTCCCTTCGCAAGCTTGCTCAGGAAGGGGACTTCCCGGCGGGGGAGTTAAAAAGATAGAAACCCTTTAAAGGGTTTCTATCTTAAAATAATGCGCGAATTTTGTTTTTGCCTGGTATTATCACTGCAAACCCGTAGCGATAATACACTAATACTTGCCGCCAATGTACGGAAAGCTAAAGACCAACAGAATTAGGATCAGGAAGAGAATAAAACTTCCATCAAAGCCCTTTGCGCCACTCATTTTATTACCTCCTTTCTTTTCTTTTTACATTTACGCAATATCAAATTATTCATAAAATCGATAATATGAAACATGTCTATCAATTTTACAGCTATCATATTTTGTTAAAAAGCATTATGTTTTATGAAAGGGACGTTAGAGCTTTGTAGTTTAACCGGAAAGCGGAAGCAGGAAAAAGGGGCTTGATTCATTGTCTAACTTCTGGAAAATTAATGCCGGGACGTAAGTTGCGGTGAAATGAGATTACTAAATAAAGTACCTGTGGAGACTAATAATATTTTACCAATTTTTGGAGACTAACTGATTAAAGGAGCTACTTTAAAGGAAGAGGAGTGGGATTATAGGAATTTTACTTGGTTTGTTTTAATTAGCAAATACCGGGATTACTGCGGCTATTATATTCGTTTGTTGCAGCCTTGGTTTTTAACCCATAGGGATATGTTTAAATAAGAATAAAATTCATTAAAGGAGTTGCTGTTATGGCAGTAACTGGTACTACATCTCGACGTAAATGACTGATTTAAAGTGTTTTTTTACACCGGGTCTAGTTTTTAGCCCGGTATAGGCGATAATCTAGAGGGGGAAGTCCCTAGTTGGGGTTGGTGGCGTTCGGACCAACAGTTAATAATAATAGTAAGGTCTTCTTCTTCTTAATAGCTCTCGAATAATTAGAATGGTTAATAAAGGTCTTAGAATGCCTCCACCGTAATATTGCCTATCCATGGATTGTGTGTACCCAGAGTTCATTCTTTGATAAACATAATCAGTTAGTTGATCAACAGCTGTCCTGGTGGGATATGGATAAAATCCCGGGTTATCGGGATTATCGTACATTTCACAGGCCTGTTTTACATACGGGTAACAACGGTAATAAACATCAGGGTACATGCTGTCCAATGGTTCATAATACGACTGATGATAATCTGTCTGCTTAATACTATCTTTCTTTTCGTCTACCATAATATTTCACCTCCAAAAATTTATATTCATAATATTCGGTAATAAAGGAAAGTGTTACCCTTGCTTCCAATTAAGCTGAATCAATTTTGCAGTAATTTTCTTATCGTTGCCTCACATGAACGCTGGAGATTAGGGAACTTTTGCTACCTATGGGGTTTCAGCGACCGCTTGGGGCTTGATTTGCAAATAAAATGTGTATATACACATAAACAAATAATATGTTCTTTAATTAATTATTAAATTAACAAAGGAGGATTTTTGAATGGGACATTTGGTTCATGACAAAGAACAGGTTTACCGGATGTTAGCCGAACGCTTAAACAAAAATCCGGTAGGTGCACCAATAAACGATACTTTGATGACCATACTTTACCGTCTCTATACTGAGAATGAGGCCATGATAGGAAGTAAATTTTCTCTGGCTCCCATGACCTTGGAACAGATTGCCAGTATTACCCGCATAGAAAGAGAACAGTTAAAAAAAATCCTAAATGGCATGGCTGACAAGGGATTGGTACTGGATATTCCCCGAAAAGATAGTTATTATTACATGCTGGCCCCGATGGTGGTAGGATTTTTTGAATATACATTTATGCGGGTACAAAGTGATGTAAATTTGAAGGATTTAGCAGAACTTTTTCAAAGTTTCTTTAACAATAAAGAAGTTAGGGATGAATTTTCTGGGGACAAAACGAGAATGATGCGGACCTTGGTTTATGAAAGCCTTATACCAGTAGCCTTGGAAACTGAGGTTTTAACTTACGAAAGGGCCAGTGAAATTATCAGGCAATCCGGAGGAGGAGCAATTTCAATATGTCCCTGCCGCCATAAAGCAAGTCACTTGGGCAAATCATGCGGAGCCCCCCTTGAGGTTTGCACTTCCCTTGGCAACGCTGCGGAATGGATAATAAGGAGGGGTTTGGGCAAACCGGCTACGGTGGATGAATTGCTGAGAGTGCTTGATCAAACAGAAGAACTTGGCCTGGTCCATAATTGTGATAACGTACTAAATAAGCCTGCTTACATTTGCCATTGTTGCGGCTGCTGCTGCGTAATACTAACCGGCATAAATGAAGCTGGAAAATATGCCACGCACCCGAGTAATTTTATTCCTACATTAGAAACAGAAACGTGCACAGGATGCGGTACGTGCGCGGACAGTTGCCATGTTGGGGCTATTGCCTTTCAAGACACAAAAATTCCCGTTGTCAATGAAGAGGTTTGCATAGGCTGTGGGGTATGTGCCTCCGCTTGCCCTGTAGGTTCAATAACCATGTCACGCCGTTCGGACCTGCACATTCCCCCGGATAATGCAAAAGAAAAGTTTTTCGGAATTGCCAGGGAAAAGGGTAAAATTTAGTGGGAAAACATATCCATTTCGTGGCCAGGGAATAGGTCTTATGCCGTCATTAGCTGAAGTGCTGAATTATTTTCCTGATCGTTCATTCTTAATTCATATAAAAAGTAATGACAAACAAGAAGGGGAATCCCTGGCCCAATATCTCAAAAATATACCGCAAGAACGTCTAAACCAACTGGCTGTCTACGGAGGGGATGACCCCATTGCTATCCTCCAACAAAAACTTCCCAACCTCCGGGTAATGTCCAAAGAAACAATGAAAAAGGCTTTAATCTCGTATATGCTTGTGGGATGGACAGGATATGTGCCTCACTCAATGGAAAACGCGTATTTCCATCTACCTCAAAAATACGCTCGTATATTGTGGGGTTGGCCACACCGTTTCATTGAAAGAATGGACAATGTTAATTCAGTTTTTGTCATTGTAGCCGGCGACGGAAAATGGTCTGAAGGATTCGATACAGCAAAGGATCTAAAACAAATTCCTCCTAACTATACCGGTGGTATTTGGACAAACCGTATAGACAGTATAGCCCCTTTATTTAATGAAGATAATGATTAGGGGTAGGTTGTTTCAATTTTCATTTCTAATAACGTGTAACCTGTTTCAGACTGTATTTTTTCCTTAACAAAAGAGAATCCACAGTTGCTGTAAAATTGTTGGGCATTAACATTATCCTTATAAACCTCAACGAAAAGTTCTTTTCTTAAAGTTTTCACCGTTTCTACAAGTGCGGAACCAATACCTTTTCTTTGATAGAGCGGTAGAACAAATAATGCACCGATTAAATTGTCTATCAAAGAAATAAAACCAACCACCCTACCGTTTTTCTCTGCAACATAAGTTTCGGCTATTGGTAGGTACTTTTTTCTAATATTCTCTTTTTCTGATGCCCAGAAATCTTCAGGAATAAAGCTATGTGCAACAACAGATGCCTCGTACCAAGTTTTAATAATTTCATTGTCATCTGATTTTGTATATTTTCTAATCATTGATTTATCTCCACTTCTCAAATGAGTTGAATAATAATGCGCCGTTGTATTGTGCAACTCGTGTGTTAATAATGTAATATTCTATCTTAAACAAAATATCCCTTTTAGTGGAAGAACTAAGAAGCCCGTACCCCTGAATCCCCTGGCACAGCACCGTGAGGACATCATTTGAGGCACGGTGCTGTTTCTCTAAAAGGGCCATAATTTTTTAAGGCCTTTTTTTTGCTGTTCCGGGGGGATGTATTCCACTTTCTCCAGAGCTGTTTTGACAAACTTTTGTTCAATCGCTTCAGCGCAATCTAAGGATTGGGGCAATTCGCCGGCGGTAAGCATCATGTTTTGGAATTCTGCAACTGCTTCTTCACTAATTTGGGGGGTTTCCGGCCATATTTTATAGTTTAGATAACGGTTGACGGCGGTAGGCAATATGTCCTGTTCAAAGTCTTTAAAATCTTGTTTCAAAGACCCGACTATCTTTTCCGGGTGAAACTTCATCCATAAAAATGCCTTGTAGATTCCGTTAGTAAAGCGTTGTATTTTTTCCGGGTGCTGTATAATATTTTGCCTGTTTGTTACGTAGACCAAAGCAGGCAGATTTTTGTGGGCCAGAGAGCCAACCACAGCGGCGGTGCCATCTGTTTCCAACCGGGAAACCATGGGCTCACAGGTCTGCAAATAGGTGCTGCTGCCCGCCTTGAATGCTCCTACCTTGAGGTCCGTGGGAACATTGTAGATGACATTGACACTGCGGTAAGGAGCTAAATCATTTTCTCGTAGTACTGCTTCCAATAGGATTCCGGCAGTACTTTCCGGCAGTGCACCGATAACCGACTTATCATTCATATCATGCCAACTGAAGTCAGGCATTTTCTCCTGCGCCATTATAAAGGAAGGCTCTCCCGTGGTTGCCGCAGCAAAAGCGATAAGATCCGCATTCCCAAGCCTATAGTAAAGGAAATCGGCCAGGCTCATTATTACAATATCCACTTCCCCCCGGGCCAGGGCTTCTTGAGGTGTTACATCCCCGCTGTATGTTTTGGCTTCCGCTTTAGCCCAAAACTCCTGGAAGAACTTTTTTTCCATGGCTAATAAATGAGGAGTCATAGCCAGAGATTTTTCCTGTTGGCCCAGAGTTACTTTAAGGGTTTCCTTTCCCGGAATTAATAACTTCTTTATTCCTATTATGCCTGTAATTAAACATAGCACCACCAGTAGAACTAATAAAAGTTTTTTCTTTAACACTCAAAATCTGCCCCCTTAACGTTAATCTTCGCACAGCCTGTAAGACCCCGACCTCTTAGGTCGGGGATCAACAGGCTGTAAGCTCGAAATAAGTGCGACTAAGGTTCAGGTGGGGTCACTTGTAACCCCGAAGGGTGAAACCCCACCTGAACCAAGTCTTCTTTATCATAATATATTTATTTTGGCGGTAATATTTTCATGCTAACTAAGTTTATAGTCATAAACTTGTCCTTTTGGCATAATATGGATATAAAGTTAAAAGGGGGTAAAAAGCCATGCGTAACAGATTAACTTTCCTATATTGGTCACGCCCTGAAACAGGGGGAGCGCGTTACCAAATCCAAATGTCTGCCTTGGTGGCGGGGCTGATGTGGGCAGTAACGGTGACGTTGTTTGTGGGGGTAATACTTGCACTGTGGGTAACGCTATCGCCACATCCCACATATAACCTGTCAGGTGTGATAAGTTTATCCTTGTTGGCAGGGGCGCTCTTGGGGGGGAGCATTGGTGGTTTAAATGTGCGCAGGCAGGGGTGTTTGCACGGTGCGATAATTGGCTTTGTATATGGAATACTGTTTTTACTTATGATGGCCGGTGGAGATTTAAATGCTTTGCAAGAACCCGTTATCTGGGCACGTCTGCTTGTTTTGATTTTGGCCGGATCTCTGGGTGGGATAATCGGTGTTAATCTGCCTTTAAATAAGACGCGTTTTGTCAGGCGCACCGGGCGCTGATCTATTGTAAAAGTTAGAAGAACGTTGACATGCGGCGGTGAAAACCTTAATATATAAGGAAGATCTAATGAGATAAAGGCTTTGAAGGAGAGGGTACAGGCTTACCGGTCCCAGAGAAGGAAACTCTCAGGCTGAAAGGTTTCCTGTTCGGATTCTGTATACGTCGCTCCGGAGCCGCAGAGTTGAAATTTTAGGGTGAATGTTTAATATCTATTTTGAGTAGACTCTAGCCGGGTATGCCCGTTACAGCAGTAAAGCGTCGGCAGTGACATATTGCCGAAAGTAAGGTGGTACCGCGGCTCCTCCGTCCTTGCACGGGAGGAGTTTTTTTATTTTTTGGAGAGGAGAATCATTAAGATGCCGGAATTTAACATGCCTAAGACATATAATCCGGAAAAAGTAGAGGATAAATGGTATGATTATTGGGAACAGCAAAAGTATTTTCGCTCCCAGGTGGATCCTGAGCGCAAACCTTTTTGCATAGTCATGCCACCTCCAAATGTCACCGGTCAATTACATATGGGACATGCCCTGGACAGCACCCTGCAGGATATTTTAACCCGGTGGAGACGGATGCAGGGCTATAATGCCCTTTGGCTTCCCGGGACCGACCATGCGGGCATTGCTACCCAGGCCAAAGTTGAACAGCAGTTATCAAAGGAAGGCATTACTAAGCATGAACTGGGCCGTAAGCAGTTTCTGGACCGTGTATGGGAATGGAAGGAAAACTATGGCGGCCGTATTACAAACCAGCTCCGGCGCCTGGGTTCCTCATGTGACTGGGACCGTGAGCGCTTTACCATGGATGAGGGATGTTCCAAGGCTGTCCGGGAAGTGTTTGTTCGCCTCTATGAAGAAGGACTTATTTACCGTGATTACTTTATTACCAATTGGTGTTGCCACTGTCAGACTACCATTAGTGATATAGAAGTAGAGCACCTTGATAAGCCGGGACATCTTTATTATATGAAATACCCGGTGAAAGGCAGTGAAAATGAATTTATTGTGATTGCCACCACCCGTCCGGAGACAATGCTTGGCGATGTGGCAGTGGCAGTTCATCCGGATGACGAGCGCTATCAACATCTGATCGGAAAAACTCTTGTTTTACCCCTGGTGAACCGCGAAATACCGGTTATAGCTGATGAGTACGTGGATCCTGAGTTCGGTACCGGGGCGGTCAAGATAACACCCGCTCATGATCCCAATGACTTTGAGATTGGAAAACGTCATAATCTGCCTGAGCTGACGGTAATTAATAAAGATGCCAAAATGACAGTGGAGGCAGGGGCTAAATATAAAGGTATGGACCGCTGGGAATGTCGCAAACAAGTGGTTAAAGACATTGAAGCTTTGCACTTGCTGGTGAAAACTGAAGACCATTCCCATGCCGTGGGACACTGCTACCGATGTAGCCAGGTTATTGAGCCCATGCTTTCCATGCAATGGTTTGTACGCATGAAACCACTTGCCGAGCCCGCTATCAAGGCGGCTCAGGAGGAACGCTTAAAGTTCGTGCCCGAGAGGTTCACTCGTATATATTTGAATTGGATGGAAAATATCCGGGATTGGTGTATCAGCCGGCAGCTCTGGTGGGGGCACCGTATTCCCGTGTGGTACTGCACTGACTGTGGAGAAATGACGGTATCTCGCCAAGATGTAGAGAAGTGTGGAACCTGTGGTTCCGGTAATTTAGAGCAGGATCCGGATGTGCTGGACACCTGGTTCAGCTCCGCCTTGTGGCCATTTAGCACGCTTGGATGGCCGGACAAAACAATGGACTTAGCTTATTACTATCCCACTTCGGTACTGGTGACCGGGCGAGATATCATTTTCTTCTGGGTAGCCAGAATGATTTTCAGCGGTCTTGCTCATATGAATGAAGTTCCCTTCAAAGACGTATTTATTCATGGCTTGGTTTTGGATGCAATGGGACGTAAAATGAGTAAGTCGCTGGGTAACGGGGTTGACCCCATTGAAGTAATTGAAAGTCACGGGGCAGATAGCCTACGGTTTATGCTAATTACCGGCAACACACCCGGAAATGATCTGCGTTTTCACTTTGAGCGTTTGGACGGGGCTAGGAATTTTGCCAATAAAATTTGGAATGCTTCCCGGTTTGCTTTAATGAATTTACAGGACTATGACCTGGACTATGTCCCTGAAACCGGAGATTATACCCTGGCAGACAGGTGGATTCTCAGCAGGTACCAGCATGTTATCAAAGAAGTTACCCGCCACATGGAAAAATACGAACTGGGTGAGGCGGCCAGGATATTGTACGAATTTACCTGGAGCGAGGTTTGTGACTGGTATATTGAGCTGGTCAAGCCCCGTTTGTATGGAAAAACAAGTAATATGGACAGGAAGACTGCTCAGTATGTGCTAACCGGTGTACTGCGGGGGGCCATGGAACTGTTGCATCCCTTTATGCCCTTTATTACCGAGGAAATCTGGCAGCAACTTCCCCATAAAGGGGATTCAATAATGCTGGCGCCGTGGCCCTGCTACCGCGAAGAAATGATAGATACCGCCTCGGAGGAGAAAATGAACTCGGTCATGGAGGTTACCCGCGGGATAAGGCAGGTAAGAAGTGAAATGAATGTGACCCCGGGTAAAAAGGCGCAGGCCATTATCGTTTCTCCGGAAACCGGTATCAGGAAAGCACTGGAAGAGGGAATTCATTATATTGAGGACCTGGGAACCGCAAACATTGAAATTTGTTCTACCCTGGATAATAAACCTGAGCAGGCGGCAGCGGCAGTGGCCAAAGGGGTGGACATTTACGTGCCGCTAAAAGGGCTAATAGATGTTGATAAAGAGATTGCCCGCCTTAAAAAAGAACTTTCCAATGTGGAAAAGGATTTGGCCAAGGTGCAGGGGAAACTGAATAATGACAAATTCTTAGCCAAGGCACCGGCTGATATCGTGGAAAAGGAAAAAGGTAAAGAAACTGAACTGTCAGGTAAAGCCGAGACATTAAGGGAACGTCTGGCTGTTTTAGGTGAGTAATTAAAAACCCGAAAGACAATTTTTGACGGGATTGACGGGATTCTCGGGATAGAGATTAAGAACAAAGACAAAGGAAAAGGCAAACACATTAGACAGGATTACAGGATTAGCAGGATAAGGCATTAAAAGATATAAAGAGTTAACTAAGAGTTAATGTGAATTATTAAAATATAACAAAACCGCCAAGACAAATTAATGCTAATAAATATTGTATACAAAGAAATAATGAAGGAAAACAAGCAAAGTTAAAAACCCTGTTGACCCTGTTAATCCTGTCTAAACTCACATGAACCATATACACAAACTAGAATGAAAATTTATCCGCAAAAAAACATTTGGGGTCGTACTTTGCGGCCAACCAATTTTTGACAGGATTAACAGGATTAATAGGATGCGCAATGAAGTTTATCTGGCAATGGAATTTCTTTAAGAATAAGTTTTTAGTGTGTTTATAAATAAAACATTATTAGAGATAGATTTGCAATGACGAATAGAATTATCTACGCTCTCAAAGTAATGATCCTGCTCAAAAAGCATCCTGCAAATCCTGTAAATCCTGTCAGAAAACGACCCTGAAGAAATACCCCAAATGTTTTCCCAAAAGGAATACCCTAAGATGTTTTCATATCAAAACTCACATGAACCATATACACAAACTAGAATGAAAATTTATTTTCGTAAAAAAATAGCAAAGAGCCAAGATTGTCATTCTGAGTGCAGCGAAGAACCTGAGTATTTATGCGACTCTTAAGATTCTTCATTTCACTTCGTTTCATTCAGAATGACATGAATCTGGACTTTTTCAGCAGTCCCCGACGAGTCCTCTTGCTTCCTTGCTTAAAAGTATTGTTTGGGTCTTGGCTTATGGGTCTTTTTTTCTTTGACAGGATTACAGGATTTGCAGGATGCTTTAGGGTAGTGCTTTGGGGTCTTAAAAAACATTTTTAAATTATTTGTTTTAATATATTGGACTGGTCCATAAGCTCTGTTTAGGTGATAAAGACTTTCGATTGTATTTTTCTATTCTTTTAACAATCCTGTAGATCCTGTTAATCCTGTCTAAAAAAAATGTTTACCCCAAAGCCTCACATGCAAAGCCTTTTATCCCGCTTATCCCGTTAAAACTCACATGAACCATATACACAAACTAGAATGAAAATCTATTTTCGTAAAAAAAACTAAAACTAAAAGAACCCCACATAACCCTTATACACAAACTACTTTCCTTAAATATCCTCGAATTGATAGCCCAACATGGGTTTAATCTGTTCAAATTTATTCATTATTTCTTCCCGGTTATTGCCGGGGATGTCTAAAATACAATATCTGTAACTGGCAGGATTCTGTTTGTAATCGGAAAGATATGTGTTTTCTTTTACGATGTTTCTAATCTCTATTTCAGGATATGAAATCTTTATTTCTTCCAGATTGGCCTTAATGGGAGTTTTAACAATTTTTTTGTCTTTAAACTTTCGGAGTTCAAAATTATAACAGTATTTAAACGTAGGTGCACAGTGTTTATCTACTGTGGGTTTTCTGCCGGTGGCAACTTCACAAAGCCAAAGAAGCGGGTCAAAACCCCTTACAGCTTTTATCGTTTTTGCAAACTGAAAGGCGATACGGCTGTTAACTTCTATGATATTGATTTCTCCTAATGTTTCATCAATCCTTAATTCCACGTTGAAAAAGGTGTTATTAAGACCAAGTGCCGGGATTAAGTTTATTACCATGGAGTGTATTTTAGACTGCATGGCAGGATTTAAGTCGTACGGAAACTCATGGTGTTTGAAGCTAATGCCATCCCCAAAAAAATGGGCTTTAGTCACCCCAAATATTTTTACGTCATCATTGAACACATAGCCGTCAACTGTAACCTGGTCTCCTTTAATTACTTCTTCGCAAAGGAAGCGGTTTAATGTTTCCAAGTTCTGGGGAGGTTGTTCAGCTGTGCTGATGGCCAGTGCATCAACGAAATACCCATTGTAATCTATAATCTTTTCGGTATTTTGTGCAATCAACTCCAGCAAGGTGTCAGGAGAATTAATCTGTTGGCTGGAAAAGGATACGTTTGAACGGGCAGGCTTAACAAAAACAGGAGCGATGTTGCTATTACCTTGGAGATAATCCCGATCTAAGCAAAAATCCGGAGTACATTCTGGAACGCATCTTGATTGGATGGTTCTCGAAACATATTTGTTTTGACAATTAATAATACCATTTATCGAAGCAAATATCTTACCGGTTTGTTCACAAATAACAGCGGCAAATACTGCTGATGAATCGTGAGTGCCAATAACGGCGTCAAACATATCAGGGTTACTGTTGATTAGATGAATGGTTTCCCGGAGATATTCTTTTACACCAATGTTGATTATTTTTTCTGAGGTTTCCAGCGTTATGTTGTAACCTGGCTGATTGGAAAAGCTGCTTTCGATGATGGGAATGTCACTTTGATCGCAAATAAATAATATCTTTTTAGTTTCCAGCAATTATTTATCTCTCCTATTTATTTGTATATTCTTTATTTTACTAAAACCCCTTCTTTAAAGACTTTATATATGTTTTCTCCATTAAGCAGACACTTTATATCCGTCAGTGGATTTTTTTCAAGTACTACAATATCTGCTGTTTTTCCGGTTTTCAGAGTTCCTATCATATCTTCCAGGCCAATTGTTTCTGCCGCCGTTTGCGTGGCAGCACAAAGGGCCTCCATTTCGGTCATCAAGTTTTCTTCTACAAACCGTACCATTTCAAGGCTGTTCTTTCCATGGTAATTATAGGGGGTACCGGCATCTGTTCCCATGGCTATTTTGACGCCGGCCGTAATGGCTTTCTTTGCTGTTTGTACTCTGATCTCTGACACTTCTTCTGCCTTTTCCATCATAAAGCTCGGGACGCCTTCCTCTTCTCCGTGTTGCAACATTAAGTAGTTGGAAGTTAGAGTAGGAACCATATAAATTTGATCAGCCACCATCATTTCAATGGCCTCGTCGTCCGCCAGGGTTCCGTGTTCGATGGTTCTCACACCGGCCCGGATGGCGTTTTTTATGCCTTGTGCCCCGTGCGCGTGGGCAGCGGTATACTTGGACAGCTTAATGCCTTCTTCTACCACTGCGCGGATTTCCTCCGTATTCAGTTGTGGTGCTCCAGGCACGCCGCCGGGATTCATGATGGCCCCGGTGGCCATAACTTTTAAAAAATCAACCCCTTCCTTAAGTTGTTCCCGTGCCGCTTTGCGGTTTTCATCAACTCCGTCAGCCTCACGGTACATACCCTGAAAATATTCAATACCGGCAGATTTCATGCAAATAATTTTACCGCTGGTTAGTATTCTGGGACCTTTAATCAGGTTTTCTTCTATTGCCCTTTTTACCGCAACGTCAATGTAATTTGTGGACCCCATATTCCTTACAGTGGTAAAACCGGCGAGAACAGTTAATTCCATTTCCGTGGCGGAGCGAATGGCACGTAGCTTATTTTCCACAAGGTTTTCCCTGTATGTGTCGGCCATGCCATGTAGATCAAGGTGAATGTGTACATCAATAAGCCCGGGGATAATATATTTGCCGGAGAGGTCATAAATCTCGGTGTGACCGGCTACCTTGTAATCTGCTGCTGTGCCCACATGAGTAATGGTTCCATTCCTGAAACTAATAATTGAATCTTCTATTACATCACCACCGGTGCCGTCGATTAAAGCAGCCCCTCTTAAAACGGTGTCCAAAACAGTCTCCTCCTTAGAAGTTGAGCAACCATGGAATTGCATGCTGTCAAAAAAAGTATATCATTAAGTTGTAAATTGTTCCATACTGTAACAAGTAATAGGTAATTTAACAATTTAGGTATAAACGCTAGAATAATAGTGAGCCATAAATAAGGAAAACGCCAGGAAAAAAGTGAGCCACTTCAATAAAAAAACCTCGTATAATTTAAAAGGATTTGATGCTGTTATACGGGGGTGAAAGGGTGT